>JAKEEW010000463.1 GCA_022616375.1 Sporichthyaceae bacterium | reverse complement strand
GAGGAGTCGATAGTGGAGCTATGGCGACTCTCGACTTCGCAGCCGGTCGTCGCCTGGGCGGCGATCCGCGCCGCCGACGACTTGGGAGACACACCCTAGTCGTCCCAGCTCGTGGTGCGCCGTGGACAGGTCGGGCCGAGTGCCTCCAGCGCCGGGACCGGGCGCTCCGCCAGCGCTTGCTCGGCCTGCTGCCGGCCCCAGCTCCACCGGGTCCATGGCAGGTCAAGGTCCAGCTCGGTGGCCTGCGCCAGTTGCGACAGCACGCAGCCGCGCTGGGGCTCGGGCAGCCGGTCCAGGGCCGGCACCGCGTCCGGGGACAGCCCGGCGAGGTAGCCGACGTCGAGCTCGCCGGTGCGCTGGTAGCGGTCGACCTGGCTATCGGCGATCAACGCGTCCGGGTTGATCGCACCGAGCACCAGCAGTCCGAGCGCTCAGGTGCCGGCGACCGCTCTGGGTAGCCAGGCCACCCGCGGTCCCCGGTGGACCAGCCGCAGGCCGCCCGCAACCAGCACCAGCACCACGACCAGACCGAGCCAGAACTCGAACGCGTGCACCCACAGCCGCAACCGGGTCAGCCCGTAGGCCCGCTCGTACAGCCAGATCCGGCTCAGCGCCGAGGCCACCACGACCAGGCACAGGCCGCCGAGCAGCCCGAACAGTGCCTGCGCCACGGTGCGGACCCGCCCGGACTTGGCCGGCAGCCGGCGCACCGCGACCGCGATCACCGCGAGCACTCCGATGGTGACCCAGACCAGCTGGAAGAACCCCTGCCTGGCGTATTCGGCGTAGGTCATCCCGGTCGAGCGCAGCAGCGCGTCCCGGTCGTCGGTGACCAGCACGGTCGCCTGGATCGCGGCGAACACCAGCAACACCAGGTTCACCAGCACAATCGGGACCAACCATTCGACCGGCCGGGCTGGTTTCGGCTCCCCCGCGGTGAGCCGATGCCAGCGCGGCCGGTTCGCCGCGAGATAGCCGGCGGCCAGCGTCGCAACCGCGATCAGGACGAACCCGACCAGGCGAGCCGGCAGCAGGGTCTGCGACAGGTCAGGCACGGCTTGGCTGACCAGCCGGTCGAAGATCGCGTCAGCGCTGGCCAGCAGCCCACCGAAAACGGCCACCAGCACCGCTCCGACCGCGACGGCCCGCACGCTCGCGGACAGTTGCGCACTGGGCTTCGGCCGGTGCGCCCGCACGCCGCGGGCCAGCCATCCCGGCATCCGCTCGACCGCGGTCGGCCAGGCCAGTCCGCCGAGCACCAGCTCGGTCCAGCTCCGTCCGCCGGCCAGCGCGTACGAGAACAGCGCGACCGCCAGCATGGTGCTCAACGTGAGGATCCAGGTCGCCGATCGCACCGCGGTCATCGTGACCAGGGCCGCTGCGAGCAGCCCGAATCCGATCGAGGTCGGATTGCGCCGGAGCCGGATCAGCGGCCACGTCCCGGCGACCATCGCGGCGAGCACGATGAGCACGCCGACGCCGGGCAGCGAGTGCGGCAGCAGAATCGCTGCGACCAGCCCGGCACCGAGTGCTCCGAGCAGCACCGCGCGCGGGGCATCGCCACCGTGGTCTGGCCAGATCTCGGCGTCGTAGCGCACTGTCATACCTCCACCCAGCGTGACGCGGTTGCGGCGCCCCGCGTTCTACCCGGCCGCGGATAGGCTCGGCCGGGACTCGCCGGGGGCAGGCCCGCGCCGGCCGGTGCGGTAGGAGGGTGCGATGGCGGCGGTAGCGGTGTACCACGTCGAGGACGGTCCGGTCGATGGGCCCGCGGTCGTGCTGGCCAGCTCGCTGGGCACCACGTGGGCGATGTGGGAACCGCAGCTACCGGCGCTGGCCGGCCGGTTCCGCGTGATCAGGTACGACCACCGCGGGCATGGCAGGTCGCCGGTGCCGCCCGGTCCCTACCGGATCGACGACCTCGGAACGGACCTGCTCGCCCTGCTCGATCGGCTCGGCCTGGACCGGGCCCACATCTGCGGGATATCCCTGGGTGGGATGGTCGCGATGTGGCTGGCCGCACACGCGCCCGACCGGGTCGACCGGCTTGCGCTGCTGTCCACCTCGGCTCGGCTGGGCCCGCCCGAAGGCTGGGCACAGCGGGCCGCCACGGTGCGCGCCGAGGGCACCGCCGCGGTCGCCGACACCGTGGTCCAGCGCTGGTTCACCCCGGAGTTCGCCGCCGGGCATCAAGAGCTCGTACAGCGACATCGGGACATGATCGCGGCCACCCCGGCGGCCGGCTACGCCGCCTGCTGCGCGGCGATCGAGCACATGAACCTCGAGCCCGACCTGTCCCGGATCACCGCGCCAACCCTGGTGGTGGTCGGTGCCGAGGACCCGGCTGCTCCGCCGGAGCACGCCGAGCGGATCGCGGCCGCCCTCCCCGGCGCGCGGCTCGAGGTGCTCGCCGGCACCTCGCACCTGTCCAGCGTCTCGGCCGCCGACCTGGTCAACCCGCTGCTAGTCGAGTTCCTGACCGCGCCGCGCGACTAGCTGCCGGCCGTGGCGGCCAGCGGCCGGCACGGCGCGACTAACGCCGGTCGTTGCGCAGCGCCGCGACCCGCAGGTCGGCCTCGATCCGGACCGCGGCAACCAGTAGCGGAGGCAGCAGCTCGCGCCGCATCGCGTCCAGCGAGACCCGGCTGGCATGTGCGGACACGTTCACCGCGGCGACCACCGCACCGGCCCGGTCCCTGATCGGAGCGGCCACCGCCCGCAACCCCTCCTCCAGCTCCTGGTTCACCAGCGCCCAGCCCTGGCTCCGTACCCGGGCCAGCTCGGCGCGCAGCGCCGGCACCGACGTGATGGTCCGCGGGGTGAGCTCGGCCAGCCGGACCCGACCCAGATAAGTGGCGAGCTCCTCGTCGGGTAGTCCGGCCAGCAGCACCCGACCCATCGAGGTCGCGTATGCCGGAAACCGGGTCCCGACATTGATCGCCACGGTCATGATCCGGCTGGTCGGCACCCTGGCCACGTAGACCACGTCGTCGCGGTCCAGCACCGACACCGACGAGGACTCGTTGACCTCGGCGACCAGCCGCTCCAGATGCGGCTCGGCCACCTCGGGGAGGGACAGGCTGGACAGGTAGGCGTAGCCCAGCTCCAGCACCCGCGCGGTCAGTGAGAAGAACCGGCCGTCGGTCCGGACGTAACCGAGCTCGGCCAGGGTGAGCAGGAACCGCCGCGCCGCCGCCCGGCTGGCACCGGTCGCGGCCGCCACCTCGCTGAGTGTGAGCTCGGCATGATCGGCGTCGAACGCCTTGATCACCGCCAGACCGCGCTCGAGCGACTGGACGAAGTCGAACCCGCGCTCTGTCATGTCCGCATCCCGGTCAGGTCCCCCTCCGAGCGGTGTGCGCGGCCAGCGCGCGGTCCACCAGTGCGGCCGCCGCTCCGATCCGGGCGGCCGGGTCGGCAAGCTCGGCGGTCACGGCCAGCCGGGCGAGGTTGACGGCCAGCGCGGCCCGGTCCACCACCAGACCCGTGACGCTGTCCCGCAGCCACGCCGCCGCGGAGCCGACCGCGACGTGCAGCTCCCGAAGCGGACGCCATTCCGCCTGCCAGCCGCCGGCCCCGCGCTCGTGCTCCTGCACCATCGACGCGTACAGCGTCGCGGCCAGTCCCGGCGCCTGGCTGGCCGCGGCCAGCGCGGACACCGCCGCGACCGGGTTCCGCTTGTGCGGCATGGCCGACGAGCCGCCGGGTGCGGCCTCGGTCACCTCGGCCACCTCGCTCTGGGCCAGCAGCACGATGTCCCGCGCGATCTTCCCGAGCACCCCGGCGGTGGTAGCCAGCGCGCCGGCCAGTTCGGCGATCCGGGTCCGGTCGGTGTGCCAGGGCAGCACCGGGGTGGCCAGTCCGAGCCGGCTCGCCAGCCCGGCCAGCAACTCCGGACCGGCCGTGCCGAACCCGTCCAGGCTGCCGGCGGCGCCGCCGAGCTGGACCGCAAGCCGGGCGCTGCGGACCTCGGCCAGCCGGTCGCTTGCGGCGTCGAGCGCAACCAGCCAGCCGGCCGCCTTGAGCCCGAGTGTCACCGGCATCGCGTGCTGGAGCAGGGTCCGGCCGGCCATCGGGGTGTCCCGGTGCTCATCGGCCAGCGCGGCAACCGCGTCCGCGATCGCGCCCAGCTCGGCCAGCAGCGCGTCGGTGGCCGCGGCCGAGGTCAGCATCGCGGCGGTGTCCAGCACGTCCTGGCTGGTGGCGCCGTAGTGGACGTACTTCGCGGCGGAGTCCGGCAGCGCGGCGCGCAGCGCCTGCACCAACAGGAGCACCGGGTTGCCGGGTCCGCGAGCCTGCTCGGCCAGCGCGGCGAGGTCGAACCGGTCCGGCGTACAGGCCGCGCCGATCGCCGCCGCTGCGCTGTCCGGGATCAGGCCGAGCCCGGCCTGCGATTCGGCGAGCGCGGCCTCCACCGCAAGCATCGCCGCAAGCCAGGCCCGGTCCCCGACCGCG
>JAKEEW010000060.1 GCA_022616375.1 Sporichthyaceae bacterium | reverse complement strand
GTCGGCAGCCCCGGTCACTGCGTAGGCCCGGGCCGCCACCTCGGCGCTGCCACCGGCCAGGAGCGCCGCGGCGTCCGCCCCGCGATGCACATCACGCGCGAACGGCGCCAGCGCCGCGGACACGCGCGCATCGCGGCGGTCCAGCTCGCCGTCGGCATAATGCACACCCGCGGTGGCATGCTCCCACTGCTCCACCAGCTGGGCCACCAGCCACGGCCGAGCGTGGCTCAGGACGGACAGCTCGTGTCCGACGAGAGCCCGGACCTCCAGATGGGACAGACAGGCGAGCAGCGGCAGCCCGAGGTGCAGGTCGCACCGCCACCACGACACCTGGGCACTGATCTGCGGTGTGCTGGTGAGCCAGATCCGCACGTCCGGCCGGCCGCCCACCACGGCCGCCACGTCGGCGACGAGGCCGGCCAGCGCCGGCTGGTTCTCGGTGGTGACTCGTATCCCGGGCCGGTGGAGCAGGCTCACGAGCCCCATGACGCCGACGATGACGATGAGGAGCAGCGTGGCCGCCAACCCATAGGCCCACGCCACTGCGGCTGCGTAGGCGAGCACGATGCCGAACGGATATTTCCAAGACCTGGCCTTGGTACGAAGCAGCAACAGCCAGCCACGCCTGCGGCTCAGCCCGCCCGGGAGCCGTCCCGGCTGCTCCACCACCGACCTGGTCACGGGCCGAAGTGTGCGGTGTGCCGGTGGGCCGGGTCAAGGTGTCGGGCGGCCACCCTGCTGCGTTGGGTCAGGCCCTGCCCGTACCATGCCAAGGGTGACAGGACCAGCGGGTCGCACGGTGGCGGGTCGCACGGTGGCGGTGGAGCTGCTGCAGCACCTGCGCCGGGCCCGCGACTACATCGACCGCCACTATCAAGAGCCGCTGGATCTTGATCGGCTCGCGCGGGTCGCGTGCGTGTCGAAGTATCATCTGGTGCGCAGCTTCGAGGCGGCATATGGCGAGACGCCGATCCGCTATCTGACCCGTCGGCGCATCGAGCGAGCCCAGGACCTGTTGCGGGCCGCAAACCTGACCATCACCGAGAT
>JAKEEW010000462.1 GCA_022616375.1 Sporichthyaceae bacterium | reverse complement strand
GGCGAGCGCGCCATCCGCACGCTGCCGCTCCAGGGCCGGAACTTCACCGATCTCGTCGCCACCTCGCCGCAGGCCACGCCGTCGAGCAACTCCGATGGCGCCATCACGATCGCGGGTCAGAACAACCGGTACAACAACATCCAGATCGACGGCGGCGTGAACAACGACCTGTTCGGTATCGGCGCCACCGGGGCACCGGGCGGCCAGGTCCTCTCCAAGCCGATCTCGCTGGAGGCGGTGCAGGAGTTCCAGGTGCTCGTGGCGCCGTTCGACGTGCGGCAGGGCAACTTCGCCGGCGGGCTGGTCAACGCGATCACGAAGTCCGGCACGAATCGCTTCAGCGGCTCGGTGTTCAGCTACTACCGGAACGAGAACCTCACCGGCGACGACCCGCTCGGCAACCCGGCGACCGAGTTCAAGCAGTGGCAGTACGGACTCACGTTCGGCGGGCCGATCCTCCGCGACCGGGTGCATTTCTTTGCCGCGGTGGACGTCCAGGAGCAGGATGCGCCGTGGGGCGGCCAGCAGATCGGCCCCGACCCGACGGGCGGCGCCGACTCGCTGGGTATCGGCATCACCCAGCTCACCGCGACCCGGGTGCAGGAGATCGTGCGCGACCAGTACGGCTTCGACCCGGGTGACTGGCGCCAGCCCACGCTCGGCCTGCCCGACCGCAACCTTTTCGGCAAGGTCACCGCGCAGCTCGGCGTGAACAGCCGGCTCGAGCTGTCGTACAACAATGTGGATGCCGAGCGCGAGCAGCTTACCCGGGACGCGCTCCGTGCCGCCACCCAGGACCGGGACGGCTACCAGCTCAGCCGGAGCGGGTGGATCCAGGCGAACAGCACCAACACCGCGCGCGCCAAGTGGCTCAAGGTGTTCGGGGGGACGCTCAACAACGAGCTGCTGGTGGGGTATCAGCGGATCCGCGACAAGCGTGACCAGGACGTCAACGCGCCGCTGATCCGGGTACAGGCGGACCGCGCCGGCGCCTACGTGGCCGCCGGGTCGGACGTCTTCACCCCCAACAACCTGCTGAACCAGGACGTCTACGAGATTACCAACAATCTCACCCTCGACGTCGGCGCCGCGCACCGCGTCACGGTGGGCACCCACAATGAGTTCTTC
>JAKEEW010000461.1 GCA_022616375.1 Sporichthyaceae bacterium | reverse complement strand
TCCGGCAAGGCGAAGGAGGAGTCGATAGTGGAGCTATGGCGACTCTCGACTTCGCAGCCGGTCGTCGTCTGGGCGGCGATCCGCGCCGCCGACGACTTGGGAGACACACCCTAGGCGTGGCCCCTGGCACCCGGGTCCTCCTTGGGGAGGATGCGGCGGTCGGTTCTGCTCCCCGCAGCCGACCCCCAGTCCCGCCTGCGAGCGGATCTGATCATGGTCAAACCGCGGATAGCGTCGACACCGTGACGACTACGACGACTGACTATGCATCGCCCCAGGCCCCGACCAATGGTGTCGCCGCCCGGGCGGACCAACTGACCAAGGTATTCGGCGAGAAGGACACCCGCGTGGTGGCTCTGGACGCTGTGACCGTCGACTTCCACCGCGGCCAGCTGACCGCGATCATGGGCCCGTCCGGCTCCGGCAAGTCCACCCTCATGCACTGCATGGCCGCGCTGGACAGTGTGACCGACGGCCAGGTCTACATCGGTGATGTCGAGCTCACCCGGCTCGACGAGAAGCGCCTGACCCGGCTTCGTCGGGACAAGGTCGGCTTCATTTTCCAGGCCTACAACCTGGTGCCGACGCTGACCGCACTGGAGAACATCACGCTGCCGATGGACATCGCCGGTCGCAAGCCGAACCAGGGGTGGCTGGACACCGTGATCGACACGGTCGGGCTCCGGGACCGGCTCAGCCACCGGCCGGGCGAGCTGTCCGGTGGGCAGGTGCAGCGTGTTGCCTGCGCCCGCGCACTGGCTAGCCAGCCAGAGATCATCTTCGCCGACGAACCGACCGGCAACCTGGACTCCCGCGCCGGCGCCGAGGTGCTCGGCTTCCTGCGCCGCTCGGTCAAGGAAATGGGCCAGACCGTGGTGATGGTCACCCACGACCCGGTAGCCGCCGCTTACGCGGATCGGGTGCTGTTCCTGGCCGACGGCCGCATCGTCGACGAGATGTCCGACCCGACCGCCGAGCGCGTGCTCGACCGCATGAAGCGGTTCGAGGCACACGGCCGGCGCAGCTAGGCCGGGGGTAGTTCCAGCATGTTCCGCGCAACCATGAAGAACCTGCTCTCGCACAAGATCCGCCTAGCTCTGACCGCGCTGTCGGTCGTGCTCGGCGTGGCCTTCGTCGCGGGCACGTTCGTCTTCACCGACACCATCGACCGCTCGATCGACAAGCTGTTCGACACGATCGCCTCCGACACGACCGTCACCAAGCAGTCCGAGTTCTCCAGCGATGCCGCCATCGGCGGTGTTCCGGACAGTCTTGTCGACACGGTCAAGGACGTGCCCGGGGTCGAGAACGCGTACGGTTCGGTCTTCGTCGAGGGTGTCTATCTGACCGATGCGAACAACAAGAAGGTTGGCGCCAACGGACCGCCGAGCTTCGGCACCAGCTGGCCGGACCCGGGTCAGACCCAGTACGGCTCGATCACCATCGTGGACGGCTCGCCACCGCGCGGCGCTAATCAGGTCGTGCTCAACAAGGCCTCGGCGGACACGGCCAAGCTCAAGGTCGGCGACGCCGTGCACGTCATCCCGCCCCGCGGCTCTCCGTTCGACGCCACACTGGTGGGTCTGTTCAGCTACGGCGAGAGCGACGGCCTGGGCTCCACCACGATCGTGTTCGACCTTCCGGTGGCCCAGGAGCTGCTCCTCGAACCCGGTGAGCTCACCACCATCGAGGCGACCGCGGCACCCGGAGTCAGCAGCGAGGAGCTGACCCAGCGGATTCAGGCCGTGCTGCCCAGCGGCTTCGAGGCCAAGACCGCCGAGCAGACCACCGACGAGATCCGCTCCGACTTGGACAGTTTCCTCGGCGGCTTCCGGACCTTCCTGCTGGTCTTCGCCGGCATCTCGCTGTTCGTCGGGATCTTCATCATCCTCAACACGTTCTCGATGCTGATCGCCCAGCGGGTCCGCGAGCTTGGTCTGCTCCGGGCGGTCGGCGCAAGCCGCAAGCAGATCACCCGGTCGGTGCTGGGTGAGGCGTTGGTCATTGGCTTGATCGGCTCGATCCTTGGCACCGCGGTTGGTGTCGGGCTGGCGGCCGGGCTGCGCGCATTGCTGTCCGCGTTCAACTTCGACTTCGGATCCCAGTCGCTGGTGTTGCAGCCGCGAACGGTTCTGATCTCGCTCGTGGTGGGCACCCTGGTCACGCTCGTGGCGGCATACCTGCCGGCGCGGCGCGCGGCCAAGATCTCGCCGATGGCGGCGCTGCGGGACGACCTGGTCGTGCCCGCGGCCGGACTGACGCGCCGCCTGATCGTCGGTGGGCTGCTGTTCCTGCTCGGAGTGGCCAGCCTGGCCGGCGGGCTGTTCGGCTCGGGCGTGCTGTGGCTCGTCGGGCTCGGCGTCGGCGCGGTGTTCATCGGCATCATCGTGCTGGCCCCGCTGATCAGCCGGCCGGTCATCCGGGTCCTCGGCAAGCCGTTCACCAAGACCCACGGTGCGGTCGGCCGGCTCGCCCGCGGCAACGCGATGCGCAACCCGCGCCGCACCGCGGCAACCGCGACCGCGCTGATGATCGGCCTGTCGCTGATCGCCGCGCTCAGCGTGTTCGCCACGTCGGTCAAGGCATCGGTGGACAAGCTGTTCGAGAACTCGATGAAGGCCGACTACATGGTGACCGACTCGTTCGGCGGCGCTTTCACCAGCCAGATCGGCAACGACCTGGCGAAGGTCGATGGCGTGCAGGCGGTCGATCGGCAGAAGTGGGTTCCGGCCAAGATCAACGGCGCGGACACGAGCGTGACCGGGATGACTCCGGCCGGGCTCGGGTCAGCGGTTCCGATCACCGTGACGGCCGGCTCCACCTCGGCCCTGAGCGCCGGGCAGCTGCTCATCGACGAGAACGTGGCGAAGGACAACAGCCTCGCGGTCGGTAGCAGCGTCAACGTCGCGGTGCCGGCCGGAACCCGGACCTTCCAGGTCGGCGGCATCTACCAGGAGGAGCCGGTGCTCGGCGGCTACCTGCTGGACCTGGGCACCCTCAAGGAGTTCAGCAACGATCAGGCCGAAGGCATGCTGCTGCTCAGCACCGGCGGCAGCACAGACCCGGCGCTGCGCGAGCGGCTCGACCAGGCGCTGACCGCCTACCCGGTGGTGACGCTGCGGGACCGTGGTGAGGCGAAGGAGGCGAACCGGGCGTTCGTCGACGTGCTGCTGACGATCCTGACGGCGATGCTCGGCCTGGCCGTGCTCATCGCGATCATCGGCATCGTCAACACCTTGGCGCTGTCGGTGTACGAGCGGACCCGCGAGATCGGGCTGCTGCGTGCGGTCGGGCTCGGTCGCCGGCAGCTGCGCCGAATGATCCGGCTGGAATCGGTCGTCATCTCGGTGTTCGGCGCCCTGCTCGGAGTCGGGCTCGGCGTCGGGTTCGGGGTCGCGCTGCAGCAGGCGATGAAGGACGAGTTCATCGAGGTGCTGCAGATTCCGTGGGGCCGGCTCGGGCTGTTCGTGCTGGTCGCCGCGGTGGTCGGGGTGCTGGCCGCACTGTGGCCGGCGCGGCGGGCCGCCAAGCTCGACGTGATGCGGGCCATCACGACCGAGTAGCGACCCAGCACAAAGCACAAGGCACAAGGCACGGGGGAACGGGGAACGTCGGCGGCTTCGGCGCCGGGCTAGGTATCGCATTGCGAGCGTCGGTATCTACTCGGCCCGGGGCCGCCGATCTCTTCTCCGGCACGGCGGGCGTCCGGCACGGCGGGCTTCGGGCACGGCTCGCCGGCCGACGCCTTTAGGCAGGTAAGCTCGATGCCAGGTGGTCGGGGAATCCCCGACCGGTGTCGGGGATTCCCGTCTAGCGCGTCAAAGGACCTCAGTCCTCCAGGACGGCGAGATCCAGGTCGCGGAGCCGATCCGGGTCCGCGATGACGTCGATCTCGGTGATCTTGTCATCAATGATCGTGAAGCCGAGCACCAGGAACAGCCGGCCGCGCGGGGCCATCACGAGTCCGACCGATCCGTTGACCAGCGCCGGCTGGGTGAACCTGGCCCGCTCGGACGCCAACCGGGCGCCGCTGGCCACCCGGTGCGCACCGTGGAGCACCACCGGCTCGGGAGTCGGCCCAGCCGCCCGGTCGGCGCGAAGTACGACGTCCGGATCGAGCAGGGCCACCAGCGCGTCGAAGTCCCCGCCGCGGGACGCGGCCACGACTTGGAGCAACCATGACGTCATCCATCCTGCTTACCGGTGGCACGGGAACGCTGGGGCGGCTCGTCGCGCCGCTTCTGCGGGATGCCGGCAGCACAGTACGGGTGCTCAGCCGGCGCAACCACGAGCCCGCGGACGGCATCCAGTTCGTCACCGGTGACCTGGCCACCGGCGCGGGCGTCCAAGCCGCGGTGGACGGAGTCGACACGATCGTGCACTGCGCCGGCAACGCCAAGGGCGACGAGGAAACGACTCGCACCCTGGTCGAAGCCGCGTCCGCGGCCGGTGCCCCGCACCTGGTGTTCATCTCGGTGGTCGGTGCCGACCGGGTGCCGGTAGTGAGCCGGGTGGACCGCGCCATGTTCGGCTACCTCGCGTCCAAGCGGGCCGCCGAGCACGTCGTAGCCGGCTCCGGCCTGCCGTGGACCACGCTGCGCGCCACCCAGTTTCACGATCTGGCGCTCACCACGGCCCGTCAGCTGGCCAAGCTGCCGGTGATCCCGGGCCCCGGCCGGTTTCCGGATCCAACCGATCGACACCGCGGACGTAGCGACTCGGCTGGTCGAGCTCGCCTTGGGCGAGCCGGCCGGCCTAGTGCCCGACATCGCCGGACCGCGGGTGTACGCGTTGAAGGAGCTGATCCGCAGTTACCTGCGAGCCGCTCACCGGCACCGGATGATCGTGCCGGTCCGGTTGCCGGGCCGGGCCGCCCAAGCGTTCCGGGATGGCGCGAACCTCGCCCCCGACCGGGCCGTCGGCGCCGCACCTGGTAGGACTTCCTAGCCGAGCGGCTGGGCTAGCTGCGTCGCGGTTAGTCGCCGGGGATGGGGTCGCGGGCCGACCTCGTGCGGGCGGCGCCCACGCTGGCCGCGGTCACGCAGGCCATCGCGAGCAGTTGCAGCGGGGTGAGCCACTCGCGGAGGAGGACGGCAGCTACCAGCGCTGCAGTGGCCGGTTCGAGGCTCATCAAGATGCCGAACACCCGGGGCGGCAGGGTGCGCAGGGCGGCCATCTCAAGGCTGTAGGGAATCACCGAGCTGAGAAAGCCGACCAGCGCCCCCAGCACCAGCAGGCGTGGCTCCAGCAGGCGCGCGCCGGCCGTCGCCACGGCGAACGGAGCGATGGCAAGAGTCGCCACCGTGCTGGCCACCGCCAGCCCCTCGACGCCGGCCCAGCGGCGCCCAGTGGCCGCCGTCGAGACGATGTACAGCGCCCAGCAGCCGCCCGCGAGCAGCGCCAGGCCGAACCCGAGGGCGTCGACCTTGGTCGGCCCGGCGCCGAACAGGACGATGCCCACCGCAGCCAGGCCCACCCACATCAAGTCGCGCGTACGGCGGCGGCCCACGGCCGCAACCACCAACGGGCCGATGAACTCGATGGCTACCGCCACGCCCAGCGGGATCCGGGCGAAGGACTCGTAGAACGCCCAGTTCATCGCACCCAGCGCCACCCCGAGCGCCAGCACGGGTCGCCAGTCCGCCGCGGTGCGACCACCCAGCCGGGGGCGGGCCAGGGCGAGCAGGATCAGCGAACTCGTGCCGAGTCGCAACAGCACCATCCCGACGGGCGGGATCTCGCCGAACAGCCCCTTCGAGACCGCCGCGCCGAACTGCACTGAAAGGATGCCGATCAGAACCAGCGACACGGGTGAGAAACGAGCAGCCGGCACTGGCACGGATCGCTGGCGACGCATAGTGACGGCTACTTCGCGTTGAAGTACTTCGCCTCCGGATGATGCACGATCAGCGCATCGGTCGACTGCTCCGGATGCAGCTGCAGCTCCTCGGACAGCGTGACCCCGATCCGGGCCGGCTCGAGCAGCTCTACGATCTTGGCCCGGTCCTCCAGATCGGGGCAGGCGGGGTAGCCGAACGAGTAACGCGAACCCCGGTAGCCCTGCCGGAACACCTCGTCCAGCGACGCGCTGTCCTGCGACCCGAAGCCGAGCTCCTCCCTGACCCTGGCGTGCCAGAACTCGGCCAGCGCCTCGGTCAGCTGCACCGAGAGCCCGTGCAGTTCCAGGTAGTCCCGGTAGGCGTTGCGGGCGAACAGCTCACCGGTGGCCTCGGAGATCCGGGAACCGACCGTAACCACGTGGAACGCGACCACGTCGACCTCGCCGGACTCCTCGGGCCGGAAGAAGTCGGCCAGGCACAGATGCCGGTCCCGGTGCTGGCGCGGGAATGTGAACCGGGTCCGCTCGGTGCCGTCCTCGCGCAGCACGATCAGGTCGTCGCCCTTGCTCACGCATGGGAAGTAGCCGTAGACGACGGCCGCCTCGAGCATGCCCTCGGTGTGGATCCGGTCCAGCCACATCCGCAGCCGCGGCCGGCCGTCGGTCTCCACCAGCTCCTCGTAGCCCGGCCCGGACCCGCCTCGGGTCGGCCGCAACCCCCACTGGCCCAGGAACGTGGCCCGCTCGTCCAGGTAGGCGGCGTAGTCGGCCAGTGCGATCCCGCGGACTACCCGGCTGCCCCAGAACGGTGGCACCGGGATCGGGTTGTCGACTGCGACGTCCGATCGGGCCGGCATGTCCTCCGGCGCGGTCCGGGCCGGCCGTACCACCGCTCGGCTGCGCACCACCCGCTGCCGCGGTGCCGGCAGCGCCGCGCCGGCCTCGCCCCGGCGCACCGCCATCACCGCGTCCATCAGCCGCAGCCCCTCGAACGCGTCACGCGCGTAGCGCACGTCCCCATTGAAGATCGCACTCAGGTCCTCCTCGACGTACGCCCTGGTCAGCGCCGCGCCACCGAGCAGCACCGGCCACTGGCTTGATAGCCCGCGGGAGTTCATCTCCTGCAGGTTCTCCTTCATGATCACAGTGGACTTGACCAGCAACCCGGACATCCCGATCGCGTCGGCCTGGTGCTCGGTGGCGGCGTCGAGGATGGTCCCGATCGGCTGCTTGATGCCGAGGTTGACCACCGAGTAGCCGTTATTGGTCAGGATGATGTCGACCAGGTTCTTGCCGATGTCGTGCACGTCGCCCCTGACCGTGGCCAGCACGATCGTGCCCTTGCCGGCTCCGGCCATGGACGCATCCATGTGCGGCTCCAGGTGGGCGACCGCGGCCTTCATCACCTCGGCGGACTGCAGCACGAACGGCAGCTGCATCTGGCCGGAGCCGAACAAGTCGCCGACCGTCTTCATGCCGGCCAGCAGCGTGTCGTTGATGATCTCCAACGCCGGTCGGGTCTGCAGCGCTTCGTCGAGGTCAGCGGTCAGGCCGTCCCGCTCGCCCTCCACGATCCGCCGCTCCAGTCGCTCGAACAGCGGCAGCGCGGCCAGCTCCTCGGCCCGGCTCACGCCGGAGGCGGCGGCAGTGACCCCCTCGAACAACGCGAGGAACGTCGACAGCGGGTCGTAGCCGTCCCGGCGCCGGTCATAGACCAGATCGAGCGCGACCTGGCGCTGCTCGTCCGGGATCCGTGCGGTCGGCAGGATCTTCGAGGCGTGCACGATTGCCGAATCCAGCCCGGCCTTCACGCACTCGGCCAGGAACACCGAGTTGAGCACGATCCGGGACGCCGGGTTGAGCCCGAACGACACGTTCGACACGCCGAGCGTGGTCTGCACCGACGGCCAGCGCCGCTTCACCTCGCGGATCGCCTCGATCGTCTCGATGCCGTCCCGGCGGGTCTCCTCCTGCCCGGTGGCGATCGGGAAGGTCAGACAGTCGATCACGATGTCCTCGACCCGCATCCCCCAGTTCGTCGTGAGGTCACCGATGAGCCGCTCGGCCACCCGGACCTTCCACTCCGCAGTCCTGGCCTGGCCCTCCTCGTCGATGGTCAGGGCGATCACCGCGGCGCCGTGCTCGCGGATCATCGGCATCACCCGATGGATCCGGGAGCCCGGGCCGTCGCCATCCTCGTAGTTCACCGAGTTGATCACGCTGCGCCCGGCCAGCCGCTCCAGCCCGGCCTCGATCACCTCAGGCTCGGTCGAGTCCAGCACGATCGGCAGCGTGGAGGCGGTGGCGAACCGGGTGGCCAGCTCGGCCATGTCGGCGACCCCGTTCCGGCCCACGTAGTCCACGGACAGGTCGAGCAGATGCGCGCCGTCGCGGATCTGCGCCCGCGCGATCGCGACGCAGTCCTCCCAGCTCTGCGCGAGCATCGCGTCCCGGAACGCCCTGGAACCGTTGGCGTTCGTGCGCTCACCGATGGACAGATACGAGGCGTCCTGCCGGAACGGCACGTGCGCGTACAGGCTCGCTACTCCCGCCTCCGGACGGGGTCGCCGCGATGCCAGCGCCCGCCCGCCGACCCGCTCCACCACCGCACGCAGGTGCTCGGGCGTGGTCCCGCAGCAGCCACCGACCAGCGCCAGGCCGTAGTCGCGGGTGAACATGTCCTGCGCGTCGGCCAGCTCGATCGGGGTCAGCGGATAGCTCGCACCGTCCGGACCGAGCACCGGCAACCCGGCGTTGGGCATACAGGACAGCCCGATCCTGGCGTGCTTGGACAGGTGGCGCAGGTGCTCGCTCATCTCGGTCGGCCCGGTGGCGCAGTTCAGCCCGATCAGCTCCACCCCGAGCGGCTCCAGCGTGGACAGCGCGGCGCCGATCTCGGTGCCCAGCAGCATGGTCCCGGTGGTCTCCACGGTGACCTGGACCCAGACCGGGGCGTCCACTCCGGCGGCAGCCACCGCCCGCCTGGCGCCGATCACCGCGGCCTTGGCCTGGAGCAGGTCCTGCGCGGTCTCCACCAGCAGCGCGTGCGCGCCGCCGTCGATCAGCCCGGCGCACTCCTGCTGGTAGGTGTCCCGCAGGGTGGCGAAGCTGACGTGCCCGAGGGTCGGCAGCCGGGTGCCGGGACCGACCGAGCCGATCACCCAGCGCGGCCGGTCCGGAGTGGAGTGGCCGTCGGTGACCTCACGGGCGATCCGGGCCGAGGCATGCGCCAGCTCGTAGGTCTGCTCCACGATGCCGTACTCGCTCAGGTTGCCGTAGTTCGCCCCGAAGCTGTTCGTCTCCACGCAGTCCACCCCGACCGCGAGGTATGCCTCGTGCACCGCGGCCACCACGTCCGGCCGGGTCAGGTTGAGGATCTCGTTGCAGCCCTCGTGGCCGGCGAAGTCGTCCAGGGAAAGATCGTGAGCCTGCAGCATGGTGCCCATCGCGCCGTCGGCGACGATCACGCGCTCGGTGAGCGCCGTGCGGAGTCCGGCAGCGGTGGGTGAGGTCATTCAGTCAGCGTATCGATGTGGGGGAAACACGAACCAGGCCGGCAACGTAGGCTGGACCTGCCTGACGCGAGGAGGCTTCCTTGATCGAGCAGGACGTGCCCGAGCTGACCGAACCAGTTCTGGTGGCCGGGTTCGAGGGGTGGAATGACGCGGGGGAGGCCGCGACCGCGGCGATCGAGCATCTGGAGCAGATGTGGTCGGCGCGGCCGATCGCTGCCATCGACCCGGAGGATTACTACGACTTTCAGGTGAATCGGCCGACCGTGACGATGGTCGAGGGAGTCCGGACGATCACCTGGCCGACCTCCAGGCTCTCGGTGTGCAGGCCGCCGGGGTGGGAGCGTGATCTCGTACTGCTGCGCGGGATCGAGCCGAGCATCCATTGGCAGGCATTCACCGGCGAGCTGCTGAACTACTGCCGGACCCTGGGCATCCAGCTGGTAGTCAACCTGGGCGCCCTGCTGGCCGAGTCGCCACATTCCCGGCCGGTGCCGATCAGCGGCACCACCTCGGACCCCGAGCTCGAGGAACGGCTGGCCCTCGAGCCGTCCCGGTACGAGGGACCAACCGGGATCGTCGGGGTATTCCAGGACGCATGTGCCAAGGCCGGCGTGCCGGCGGTGTCGTTCTGGGCGGCGATCCCGCACTACGTGGCGTCGATGCCGTGCCCGAAAGCGACGCTGGCGCTGCTGCGCCGGGTCGAGGACCTGCTCGACCTGGCCGTCCCGCTCGGCGACCTGCCGGCCCGGGCCAAGGCCTGGCAGCAGAGCGCGGACGAGCTGACCGCCGAGGACTCCGACGTCGCCGAGTACGTCAAGCAGCTCGAGGACGCCAAGGACACCGCGGACCTGCCCGAGGCCAGCGGCGAGTTCATCGCCAGGGAGTTCGAGCGGTACCTGCGCCGCCGGCACGAACAGGGCGAGGGGGGCTCCCCCAAACCGTCCTAAGCCCTCGCCGCGGCCAAGCGCTAGCTGTGCTTGTCACACCGTTTCCGCGATCATTACGCGCGCTAGCGGCGCAATTTATAGCTACATGCGGCGTTTGCCCACGCGCTCCTGTGCGTAATGATCGCGAAGGGGTGCGTAATGATCGCGAGGAAGGGATCGCGGGGAGAGCGGCGGCCAAGCGCTAGAGCGCGATGCCGAGCAGTGCGTCGACCGCGCGCGACACCAGTCCGGGTGCGGCCGGATCGGACCCGCCGCGGGTCTCCTGCTCGGCGCACCAGGCGTCCACCTCGGCCAGTGCCTCCGGCGTGTCCAGGTCGTTGGCCAGGCTGGCCCGGATCCGGTCCAGCGTGGCGGTGGCGGCCGGACCGTCCGGCCGGGATACCGCGGCCCGCCACCGGGCCAGCCGGTGCGCGGCGCCGGCCATGGCGGACTCGACCCAGTCCCGATCGGCGCGGTAGTGCGAGGCGAGGATCGCGAGCCTGATCGCCATCGGCTCTACCCCGGCCTCACGCAGCCCGGAAACCAGCACCAGGTTGCCCAGGGACTTCGACATCTTCTCGCCGTCCAGCCCGATCATGCCGGCGTGGACGTAGGCCTGGGCGAACGGGTAGCTGCCAGTAGCCACCTGGCCCTCGGCCGCGCACATCTCGTGGTGCGGAAACGCCAGGTCGGAACCGCCGCCCTGGACGTCGAAGCCGGCGCCGAGATGGCGCAACGCGATGGCGGTGCATTCCACGTGCCAGCCAGGTCGACCTTTACCTGAGGGTGAGTCCCAGCTCGGCTCGTCCGGGCGCTCGGCGACCCAGAGCAGGCAGTCCAGCGGGTCCTTCTTGCCCGGCCGGTCCGGGTCGCCGCCGCGCTCGGCGAACAACGCGATCATCTCGGCCCGGCCGAGCTTGGCCACCGAGCCGAACCTCGGATCGGAGCCCACCGGGAAGTACAGGTCGCGATCCACCTCGTAGACCGCACCCTTGCCCCGCAGCACCTCGATGAGCTGGGACACCTGCGGAATCGCCTCGACCGCACCGATCAGCTGGCTGGGCGGGAGAATCCGCAACGCGGTCACGTCCCGCCGGTACAGATCGGTCTCCCGCGTGCCCAGCTCGGCCCAGTCCACCCCGAGCGCAGCGGCCCGCTCCAGCAGCGGGTCATCCACATCGGTGACGTTCTGCACGTAGCGGACATCGAGCCCGGCGTCCAGCCAGGTCCGATACACCAGGTCGAACGTGACGTAGGTGGCCGCGTGGCCGAGGTGGGTGGCGTCGTAGGGGGTGATCCCGCACACGTACATCCGGGCGGTCCGGTCGGTGGCGTCCGGCGCCGGCCCGACCGGAACCAGCGCTCGGCTCGCGGTGTCGTACAGCCTGAGCGGAAGGCCCGCGCCGGGCAGTTTCGGGACGTTCGGTGCGGGCCAGGACTCCATGACCGCCAGCGTAACCGGACCGCGCGCTACACCGGCGGCCAGGGAATCGCCGGCCAGTCCGGGCTGGGCTGCGGGTAGTTGCGGCTGGTCAGCAGCCGGTCGATCCGGGCCGCGAGCGCGACGATCTCGGCCGGCGTGAGCAGATCGGCCAGTGGCCCGGACAGCGCCCCGGGGAGCACCTCGCCGCGCTCGGCCGCCGCGCCCTCGGCCGGCTGGCCAAGATCGGCCCGGAGCCGTTCGAGCACCGGCACGGTCTCGTCCGGCAACGGCTGCCCGGCCCACCGCCACAGCAAAGTGCGCAGCTTGTCATCGACCGCGAAGCAGACGCCGTGATCCACTCCGTAGAGATGGCCGTCCGGAGTGGGCAGCAGATGCCCGCCCTTACGGTCGGCGTTGTTGATCACCGCGTCGAACACGGCCAGCCGGCGCAGTCGAGGATCGTCGGAGCTCAGCAGGCCGACCAGGTCAACCTCGGTGTCCAGGTCGATCCACAGCTGGACCATGCCTGGCCCGTACGGTCCGTCCCGGTAGATCGTCGGCGGCACCAGTCCCCAGCCGGTCCGCTCCGAGATCAAGTAGGCGGCGACTTCGCGGCGGGCCAGCGTGCCGTCCGGAAAGTCCCACAACGGGCGCTCCCCCGCCTCCGGCTTGTAGACGCAGGCCGCGGTCGCCCCGGGCATGGTGATCTGGCAGTACAGCGTTGCGTTGGACGCTTCCACCAGCCGGCCGACCACCTCGAGCTCGCCGTCGGACAGCAGCCGCAGCGCGGCAGCGTGATCGAGCACTGCGGGTGTGGTCATCCCCTACACCGACGGCCGCTGGCCGTTCTGGCGCGGGCAGATGTGGCCTTCCGGGCTCAGTGGCAGGCCGCAGAACGGGCACGGCGGCCGACCCGCGGCTACCACGGCCTGGGCCCGCTTGGCGAACGCGCGGGCCATCGCCGGGGTCATCCTGACCCGAAGCACCGCAGGCCCCTCGTCGCTGTCCGACAGCGGCTCCACCTCGGCCGCCTCGGTCTCGACTTCCTCGTCGTTCTCGGTGCGGGCCTGCGCCTCGACCACCACGGTCTCGGTATCGACGTCCCAGGCCAGCGCCATCGTGCCGACCCGGAACTCCTCCATGATCGGGGTGTCCAGGGGTGCAGTGTCATCTAGGTCGCGGGGCGCGGCGGTCGGCACCGGAGCGGTCCCACCGGACCGCCGGCTCACCTCGTCCAGCAACGCGTCCAGCCGCTCGGCCAGCAGCGCGACCTGCTCCTTCTCCAGCGCCACGCTGGTCACCCGACCGCCGCTGCTGGCTTGCAGAAAGAACGTGCGCTGGCCCGGCTCGCCCACGGTGCCGGCGACGAACCGCTCGGGTGCGTCGTAGCGGAACACCTCACGCGACACGATCCACCCCGTTCCTCGGAGCAGGGAGTGCTTGACCTCTCAACAGCTTCAACCTCTCAACCCTACGACCCGCCCGCGCCGCCGCCCAGCACGGCATCCTGGCCCGACTGGCCGGCCGCGACCAGGTCGCCAACCGACCCGGTGTCGTTGAGCCGCAGCAGGTAGGGGCGCAGATCGGTGTATCGGATGACCGACAGCCCGGCCGGATCGACCACGATCC
This sequence comes from Sporichthyaceae bacterium, assembly GCA_022616375.1. GTDB lineage: Bacteria > Actinomycetota > Actinomycetes > JAKEEW01 > JAKEEW01 > JAKEEW01. The sequence goes on along the minus strand of JAKEEW010000461.1, from coordinate 385 downwards.
GCTGGAACAGGTCAAGATGCAGCCCGAGCGCGTCCGCGATCACGGCCTTGATCACATCGCCGTGCGAGCAGGCCAGCCAGATCGCGGCCGGCCCGTGCAGGTCGGCCGTCGCGGCGTCCCAGTCCCGCATCGCACTGACCGCCCTGGCCTGAGCCGCGCGCAGGGTCTCGCCGTCCGGGCCGGGAAAGCGCATCCCACTCGGGTAGTGCTGCACCACCGCCCAGCTCGGATCCTTGGCCAGCTCGGCCAGCGGGCGGCCGGTCCAGTCCCCGTAGCCCACCTCGGTCAGCCGGTCCTCGATCCGGATCGCCGGCAGGCCGGGCTGCGCGGCCGCGATGATCTCAGCGGTCTGCCGGCAGCGGTCGAGCGGGCTGGACACGATGGC
>JAKEEW010000460.1 GCA_022616375.1 Sporichthyaceae bacterium | reverse complement strand
GTATCGGGGGTGGACATATACCCAGTCTGCCAAACCCGTGCACGAAGCGGTCAGCCGTGACTTAGCCTGAGGCCAACCAGTGCTGGTCGACGAGTGCCCGGTCGACCAATATGCTCGGTCAACTAGTGCCTGGGGGTTCCGCACGTGGGCGACGGGAGGTGGTGGGTGTGACGCAGACCTCGCGGCGGGCGACCCCGGCCGACCCGTTTCCCGGCGCGGCCGACGAGGGGCTGCCCAGCCCGACCGGCCGGCCGCTGCCTCCCGAGATGGGCCCCGACGCGGTCGCCGTGCTGGAGGGCGTGTCGTTCATGTACTCCGACAACGGCGGGGATGTGCCGCCGGGCTCCATCGGTGGGTTGGTGCACGCCGATACCCGGTTGCTGTCGACCTGGGTGCTCATGGTCAACGGAGCGCGGCTGCTGCCGCTGCGCTCGGGCAGCTCCGAGCACTACTCGGCGGCCTTCTTTCTCACCAACCCGGAGCTGCCCGGCTTACCGGCCAACGACCTGGGCGTACGCCGCCTGCGCTCGGTGGACCGGGCCCTGCACGAGCGCATCGAGCTGTGGTGCTTCTCGCGCGAGCCCAAGCCGGCCCAGGTGCGCCTGTGTGTGGGCAGTGACTTCGCGGACCTGTTTGAGATCAAGGATGTGATCCGCGACCGGGGGGCCGAGATCGTCCGCTGCCACGCGGCCGACGGCTCGGAGCTGGCATTTACCTACACCAATGGTACGTTCACCGCGCAGACCCGGGTGCGGGCGGTCCCCCCTGCCTCCAGAGTGGAGGGTGATGACCTGGTCTGGGAGGTGGTGCTCGCCGAGGGGGTGACCTGGTCGGTGGACCTGACCGTGCCGTTTGAGATCGGCCCTACCGAGGTCGTGCCGGCCCGCACCGGCTTCGGCGAGGTCGCCGGCGAGTCGGCCGATGACGCGACCGCGCGCTGGTTCGCCGAGGTGCCCTCACTGTCCAGCGACTCGGGCCTGCTGCGCCACATCGGCGAGCGTACCTCAAGGGACCTGCTGGCGCTGCGGGTCAAGATGCGCCTGGAGGACCATTCGGTGATGCTGCCGGCGGCCGGGCTGCCGTGGTTCCTGACCGTGTTCGGCCGGGACACCCTCATCACCGCGTACCAGTCTATCTCCTTCGGACAGCAGCTGGCCCGCGGCGTGCTGCTGGAGCTCGCCTCGTTACAGGGCAAGGAGTGCAACGACTTCAAGGATGAGGAGCCGGGTAAGAT
>JAKEEW010000059.1 GCA_022616375.1 Sporichthyaceae bacterium | reverse complement strand
TATGTTGGGGGGGGTGGGGGGGTGGTGGGGACCGCCCAACCCGCGTCTCCAGACCGCTACGAAGCAATTCCGTAGACGGCCAGCTCGGACATGTCCATGAACAGGCACGCCGAGAACGGACCGGGACAGGTCCCACCGGCCTCGACGAGCTGCGTGGACTCCATAGTGAACCGGACGAACTGAACGTTGTCCGTGGTTCCGGCGTTCAACGGCACGCTATTCAGCCGACCCCGGTCGGCGACCCCGAACCGGCCATCGGCCGCGACCTGGAACGTCACGCCGTCGGTCGAGGTCTCGAGCAGGAAGTCGCCGGTCGACGCGCTTCCGCCGTCCCCGCAGGTGTTGCCGGGGTCGATGGAGATCTCGCTGACGTCAACCGGAACCGGTAGCCGCACGATGATGAACTTCGGGGTCTCCACTCCGCCCACGAAGTCGCTCGTGCTGCCCCAGCCGGTGCCGAGGGACTGGTCGATCGCACCGTTCGGACCGCACCCGAAGTCGGAGAAGTCCGGACCGTTGAAATCGACGATCTGGCCACCGCCACCGAGCGCCGCCCAGTCCCGGCGCAGGACCCAGTCCCTGGCCTGGACGTGCGAGGCGATGCTCAGCGTGGTGACCTGCCGGTCGTAGCCGGCACCGCGGGCGAAGACCGCCGGGTAGGTGCCGGGGAAGATGCCGGTGATGGCGTAGTCACCATCGGCGTCGGTCAGCGCGGCGAAGTCACCCGGGAACCCGGAGGCGTGCCCGCCGAAGCCGACCAGCGCACCCTCCACCGGGTCGCCGGTGTCCTGGTCGGTGACGTTCCCGACCAGCGAGCCGGTCGGGGTGCCCGGCCGCGGTGGCAGCGAGAAGTCCTCCACCGGTGCCGAGTCGTCGCCGTCGATCGCGCCGGCGAAGAAGCCCATCCCGCGCGCGGCGAAGGTCGACCAGATCCTCTTGTTCGCCCTGCCCTGGTTGACCACCTGGTCGGCCATCAGGATCGAGTTGCGCATGTCCAGGAACGACGGGTTGCTCGGCGCGAGCTCCATCGCCCTGGTCACCAGCGACTCGGTCAGGTTGACGCCGATTGCCTTGCGCAGGTCCCACAGCGTCTCCATCCAGATCTCGCCGTCGGCGTGCACCTCGGGGAAGCCGATGATGCGACCGTAGTCACCGTAGGTGTAGCCGCCGGGCCCGACCAGCGGGGTGCCCGGGCAGGCCGGTGAGGTCGACCCGACCGAGCAGTCGATCGGCTGGGTACGGATAAGGTTCTGGCCGCCGAACTCGACGTACTTGCCGACGATCAGCTCGCCCTCGACCGCGGTGTCCCGCTCGAAGCCCTGCTTAACCAGGAAGTCAAGCGCGTACCAGTCACTCCAGCCCTCACCCATCGAACCGGCCTGGACCGAGCCGAGCGTCGAGTTGCCCAGCGCGTCGACGACAAGGCGGTTGGACAGGCCGTGGGTGTACTCGTGGTAGACGATGTCGGCCGGGTCGCCACCGTTGGACTTCAGGAACGGGTCCAAGTTGAGCGCGGCCGGGTCGTGGAACAGGAACATCTGCATCCGCGGCGGGATGCCGTCCGGCGGGGTCGCCATGTTCGCGTTGTCTACGTGGTTACTGTCCGGCAGCCCGCCCCCGGTGTTCGCGCCGTCCATGGACTCGCCCTGGATGGCGTCACCGTCGACCGCTTCGAAGTTTCCGGCCGTCCGGGTGAAGCCGATCGGCGCGTTCCGCAGGTGATCGTGGAACTTGCCGATGAAGTAGAACACCTGGACCGCGTTCTGCGCCCGGTTGACCTGCCAGGAGTTCGGGGTGGCCGGGTCCCAGGAGCACGGGAACGCGGCCGAGCAGGGCGCGCCGAGCGAGTTGAAGTTCTGGAACGGGTAGCTGAACCGCCGAGTGCTCGACGGCGCCACCTCTTCCGAAGGCTGCGCGGTGTTGTCGTCGTTCACGTCGCTGTAGACGTGCGCGGTGTTACCCGCCAGCCGTGGCGAGTTGTTCGGCAGCCAGCCCGGGTTGGTGAAGTTGCGCAGGTTCTGTACGCCACCACGCGGGGCGCCCGGGTAGTTCTCCCAGACCAGTCCCGAGTCATGCTGGACGAGACTGCGCCGGTACAGCACCCGGCCGCTGGCACCGTCGATGACGTGCAGGTACATGCTGTCCGAGCTGGGCGCGGTGATGGTCTGCCAGCCCAGCCGGAGCCCGCCGACGGTCTGGAAGTAGACCAGCGCAGCCAGGTCGCCGTTGCCGAACGTCGTGGAACGACGCACATCCGACCTTGCCGTCACGCTCGTCGGCTTGGCCTTCAGGGCGACATCCTGGGCAGCGATGTCGCGAGCCTTGACCGCGGAGATGCTCGGACCCGGCGCCGCGGTAGCAGGCAGCGCGGCGATCGGCGAGCCGACCACGTTGATCAACCGGCCGTTGGCGGCAACGTTCGCCTTCAGACCGTTGCCGAACACCGGGACCCCGGCTACCGACTGGATGAAGCTCAGGTGATGCGTGCCGGCGATGTCGACGTAGTCCTTGCGCAGCACCAGCCGCTTGACGTCGGCTGCGCTGAGCCCGAACACGTCCGGATGGTTCAGCACGTAACGCAGCGCGATGCTGCGCGGCGAAGCCTTGCTCGGCCCGGTCAGGAAGCCGTCGAGCCGTTCGACCGTGCGAGCGGTCCCGGTCAGTGGGTCGATCGACACGATCCCCTGAACACCGAGCTGCTTGCGCAGGGCCTTGACCCCGGCTTCCGGTCGCGCCGACTGCAGCGCGGCCCGCTGTTGCAGGACCTTGCGATTACCCGGCGCCTGGCGAGAGTCGTAAAAAGCCGACTTGTCAGACAAGTCGGCGATGTTTGCCGGGTCGGGTGAGCGACCCTGGTTGCCCGCTGCTCCGCTGGCGATCGCCGGCACCGTCGCCATCAGGAGCGCGGCGATGCCGAGTAAGGCGACTCGCGAGGCATGCGATGGAGCTAAGGCTCCGATTCGAACAGGGCGTAACGCCATTTGTGTAGCCCCCTTATCCGATTAACGGCACGCGCGTTACCACGGGTGATGCGACCCGCACCGATTGCACGGCCCCCGCCAAAGCACGGTTCGACCACACACGCTGATGTGTAGTGAATTGCCCACCCACGGTAACGTCAACGGCAACGATTACCAGTTGCGCCAGATCGCCATAGGAATCGGTTACACCACCTGGTGCAGCCAGCGCACCGGGGCACCGTCACCGGCATACCGGAACGGCTCGAGCTCGTCGTCCCAGGCGCGTCCGAGCAGCCTGGTCACCTCGGTCTCCAGATCGGACTGACCGTTGACCGCCTTCTCCATCGCGGCCCGCAACCGGTCCTCGGGAATCAGGATGTCGCCGTGCACGCCGGTCATCGCGTGGAAGAGCCCGAGCGTGGGCGTGTAGCTGTAGCGCTCCCCCTCGTATCCGGTGGACGGATCCTCGGTCACCTCGAATCGCAGGTGCTCCCAACCTCGCAAGGCGGAGGCGAGCCGGGACGCGGTGCCGACCTCGCCCTCCCAGGACAGCTCGGTACGCCAGGTCGACGGGGCGGCCGGCTGTCTGATCCAGTCGAACTTCGCCCGCACGCCGAGAACGCCGCCCGCGGCCCACTCGATGTGCGGGCACAGCGCGGACGGCGCCGAGTGGACGTACAGTACGCCACGTGTCGTCACCGGAACCTCCTGGCTCGCTGCGAGGTACGCCTTCCCCAACGACCTCGTGCGCCGCGCCGGACTCCCGGTGATCAGCTCCATCATTGTGCACCAGGAGTCACTCCGGTGCCAGCCACTACGGCAAAAGAGTGACCGGAAATCCTCCCTAAACCGGCAGGTTGACGATGAGCAGCGGAGTTGTGGTCGGTAGCGGAGACCCACCCGCGGGTTCCACGGTGACTGCCAGTGACTGCGCTCCGCCGGTGTCAGAGGCCAGCACCGGACCGGTTGTGCCCTGCTCGCCAAGGTCGAGCAGGCCGGCCGAGGTGGGCCCGGCCGCGCTGATGACCCACAGCTGATACGTCCGGTCCTCGGCAACCTCGGGCAGCCCGGAGCTCAGGAAGACCGCCTGGTTGCGCTGCCTGGATGCCACCACCGTGCCGGTCGCGCCGTCGCTGACCACGCTGTTCACCTTCACGTCGGTGGCGGTCAGCAGTTCGGTCAAGGCAACCGCACTGGCCACCTGAGCCTCCTGCTGACGCAGCTCGGTGCGCTGCTGGTAGGTCAGCACGCCGAGACCGGCCGCGGCGAAGACCAGCGCGGCGATCCCGACCGCGACCGCGCGCTGGGTCCACCGGACCAGCCGGGTCGCCGGCCCCCCAGCGGGGTTGCTGTCCCGCATCCCAGGTAACAGGTCGGGGCCGAGCTGGCGGATCTGGACGATCTCGGCCATCACCCGGGCCTTCAGGGCCGGGGGCGGTGGCATCGCCGCGGCCACCCCGAGCAGCGCGGTGGTTGCCTGCAGCTCGCGTACCTCGCTGCCGCAGGCCTCGCACATGCGAAGGTGCCGCTCGAAGTCGACCCGCTCCTCAGCGGGAAGGGCGTTCGTGGCGTATGCCCCGGTCAGGGTGTGGATGTCCGCGTTCACCGCTCCACCCCCAGACAGTCGCGCATCCTGATCAGGCCGTCCCGCAGCCTGGTCTTCACGGTGCCAAGTGCCACCCCGAGCAGCTCGCCGACCTCGCGATAGGTGTAGCCGCCGTAGTAGGCCAGATCGACCGACTCGCGTTGCAAGTCGGTGAGCGTGTCCAGGCAGCGCCGGACCCGCTCCTGCTCGAGCCGGACCTCGACCTGCTCGGCGACCTGGTCGTACTCCACCCCGCCGTCCTGCCAGAACGCCCGCGCGGTGCGAGCGCTGGCCGCGGCCTCGGTCCGAACCCGGTCCACCGCACGGCGGTGCGCGATCGTCAGGACCCAGGACATGGCGCTGCCTCGGTCCGCGCTGAACCTGGCGGCCTGTCGCCAGACCTCGAGCAGCACCTCTTGGGCGATCTCCTCGGACTGGGCCGGGTCGCGCAGCACTCGCCGCACGATGCCGTAGACCGGCGCGGCGACCCGCTCGAAAACCTGCTCGAATGCGCGCTGGTCACCCCTGGCCACCTGGCCGAGTAAGCCCTCGAGGCTGTCGTCCGCGACCAGCGCAAGCTCACCGGGCCGGGACCACTCGGCCCCCACCTGGCTGCGTAGCCGGCCCCGCGACCGACGCGACGACTCATTCACTGTCCCCAATGTGACTCCTGGCGGATCACTTGACCAGTGCCTGGAGCGGAAGCGGCTCCAGGTGTAGTCACCGAGGCATTCGCGACCGGACCGGATCCGGATTGGTGTGACCTGGGATTTCTACAAGATTTTCGGTCCGGGCCGGTTCCGGCCGGGCGTCGGGCGGCGGGTTTACGGCCGGACCACTTTGATGTTGAAGTCGGCGGTGCCGAAGTTCAGCATCAGCCTGATCCACAGTGCGAGGTACATCTCGAGCCCGCGAGCCGCGGTGATGTCACCGAGGTCGATAACCGAGCTCGCCGGCCAGCCGAGCTCGCGCAGGATCCCCACCACGACCGACTTCGCCGCCGGGTCGTTGCCGGCCACGAACACGGTGTGCTCGCCGGGGACCCGAGCCGGGTCGACCATCACGTTGGCATTGATCGTGTTCAGCGCCTTGACCACCCGGGCGGCCGGGAACTGGCGCTGGATCGCCTCGCCGAGACTGTCGGTGTTCAGGATCGAGAGCGTGGGCGGCATCCCGGCCGAGGAGTCCAGCGGATTGGCCACGTCGACGAGCACTTTGCCGTCGAGCCGGTCGGCCCCGGCGGCCTGCAGCGCGGCCACCGAGGCAACCCCGGCGGTCGCGTTCACCACGACCTCGCCGTGCGCGGCGGCATCCGCGAACGTCCCGGCCGCGGCCCGCTCCCCCAGCTCGGACGCCCATTGCCGGGCAGCCTCGTTGGTTGCCTGCCGGGCGCCGAGCACCACCTCGTGCCCGAGCTGGACCAGCCGGGCACCCAGGGTCCGGCCAACCGTTCCGGTGCCAAGAATGCCGATCCGCATCGCGAACCTCCGGTCGAGGACGACGGTCAACGTAGGCTCGCATTATGCGGGCTCGCGAAGCGATCCTGATCCGGGCGGCGTCGGCCGGGCTGGGACTGGCGCTTCTGGTCGGCTGTTCCGGAGCCGGCTCGGACTCCGCGGCCGGCACCGGGCTGAGCCCGAGCGGATCCCCGTCGAGCAGTCCGCCGGCTCCGACCCCAAGCCCGACCACCTCGGCGACTCCGCCGGTCGGGCCGACCGGCCCGGCCCGGGTGGCGGTGGACGTCGATGCGGTCGTCGCCACGATCCGCACCCTATCCGAGCGAATCGGACCCAGGGAGGCCACCTCGGCCGCCTACCGCGAGGCAGCGACGCTGGCCGCGGATCGGCTGGACGACCTCGGCTACCGGGTCCGCCGCCAATCCCTGCAGGTCCCGGCCGGGGTCTCGTGGGGCGTGCCAGTCCGGGCCGGGCGGACCCACAACGTCATCGCCGAGCCGGTCGGTTTCGAACCGAGCGAGCCACATCTCGTGGTCGGGGCGCACCTGGACACGGTGCCGCAGGCGCCGGGCGCGGAGGACAACGGCTCTGGTGTCGCGGTGCTGCTCGAGGCGGCTCGGATCGTGGCCCAGGCTCCACCCGCGGTCCCCGTGGTGTTCATCGCATTCGGCGCCGAGGAGCCGCGCGGCGACGGCGACGACCGCCATCACTACGGATCCCGCGCCTACGTGGCCGACCTGAGCTCGGCCGTCCGGGCGGCGCTGATCGGCATGATCTCACTGGACCGGGTCGGGGTGGGCAGCCGGGTCCCGATCTGCACCGGCGGACGCTCGCCGCGCACCGTGGCCGATCGGCTGGCCCGGGTCGCGCAACGGCTGGACATCCCGGTGCGCCGGTGCTTCGACAACCGGTCAAGCGACCACTGGTCGTTCGAGCGGGCCGGCCTGACCGCGGCCAGGATCGGCAGCACGCCGTACCCGGAGTACCACAGTGCCGAGGACCGGATCGGCGTGGTGGAGCTACGCCAGCTGGCTCGGGTCGCCCGCCTGCTCACCGAGACGCTGCGAACCTGGCCGGCCGGCTAGGCTCCGCTGGCTTAGCCACGTGCCGTCGCGGCCCTAACCGAGCCCGCTGACCTGCCAGATCGGTCTCAGGATGCGTTGCGCGGCGGCCCCGGTCACCACCCGTGGTGCGAAGTCCGAGCCGATCACCACCGGGACGAACTCGGCGGCTTTCAGCTCGCTGCCCCAGAACGCCAGCTCGAGGATGACGCCCTCCTGGGTTTCCCTGGCGAAGTCCATGTCGAAGATGTAGTTGCCGAGCGAGTGCGCGATGAGCTTGCCGTCGTGGAACTCGAAGCCCTGCACCCAATGCGGATGCCCGCCGACCACTAGATCCGCGCCCGCATCCAGCAGCGAACGCGCCACCCGGCGCTGGTCGGGCACCGCGCGGTAGGTGTACTGCGCGCCCCAGTGCGGCAGCACGATCACCACATCGGCGCGCGCCTTCAGCCGGCGGATCGAGGACCGCATCGCCCGCAGGTCGGCGGCGTTGAGCGGGCCGGTGCGCGGCTGCATCCGGACTCGAACCGCGCCCGGGCGGTCGGATCCGGGCGCCGGGGTCTCGCCGGTCGCGTTGAACGCCAGAAAACCGAACCGGATGCCGTTGCGCTCGACGACGGCCGGCTCCCGCGCCGCGGCGACGTTGCGGCCCGCACCGACCGGAAGGATCCCGGCGTCGGCCACCCGCTCGACCGTCTCGATCAGCGCGGTCGGCCCGTAGTCGCCGGTGTGGTTGTTCGCCAGTGACAACACGTCGAAGCCGGCGTCGCGCAGCCCACCCAGCACCCGGGGATCCGCGGCAAACTAGTCGTTGCCCTGCCGCGGCGCACCGGCCCGGGACAGCGTCGACTCCAGGTTGCCGACGGTCAGGTCGGCACCGGCCAGCCGCCGGCGGGTAGGGCGCAACGCGGCGGCGAAGTCGTCCTGGACGGCCAGTGCGCGGCCGACCCGGCGGCCCAGCATGATGTCGCCCACCACGGTGACCGTGGTGACCTGGGTCGCCGCCTCGGTGCCGTCGCCGGTCGGCACCGAACCGGTCAACGGATACCGCGCCGGTTCGCGCAGCGGATGCCGCCCACCGACCCGCAGCACCCGCACCGCGGGCCCGACCGCCGCGGCCGGGACGACGGCGATCACCAGCGGGTCCCGCGCGGCCTCCCGAACCGCGACTGCGGCCGACTGCCGCAGTCGTGCGGCCGGGGCCTCGGCCTCAAGCCCGGCCGCCGCGATCAGCCGGATCCGGCCGGTTCCGGCGTTCCGGCCGGCCGCGGCGCCGAGCTCGCGCCAGGTCGCGGTCTGCCCGTCCAGCAGGGCACGGGCGTCGGCCACCCCGAGGCTCAGTGCCGGCACGGTGAGGTGGACGGCGAGCGCGATCGGGACCTCTGTCTCGGTCGCCGACGGCTCGAGCGAGGGTGTGGCCGTGATCGAAGTCGAGGGTCGGGCGGTCGAGGTAGCCGGCGGCTCAGCCGCGGTGCAACCGGCGGCAACGGTGCAACCGGCGACCGCGAGCCCAGCGGCAACCGCTACCGCACGACGTCGCATGCCTACCCATCGTGCCAGCCGTTGCGAGCCGGCGGCCGGTTCGCTAGATTCCACACTTACTAGGTCGGGAATATAGGGATAGCTCGCGGAGACCAGCGCCGCCAGCGCAGCCGGGCCGGAGCCGGGCGGGCTCGGACGAGAGGACACCGGTGGCTCTACCCACCAAGACCAGGCGCCGCCCATCCGGGTTAGCCGCGATCGCGCTGTGCGCGGTGCTTGGGCTGCTGGCCGGCTGCGGCGGCGATGACAGCGGCCCACGAGCCGATCAGGGTCCGGCCACCGAGCTCAGGCTCGGGTACTTCGCCAACGTCACCCACGCGGCCGCGCTGGTCGGGGTGCAGGAGAAGCTGCTCGAGCAGCGGCTCGGCACCACCAAGCTCACCACCCAGGTGTTCAACGCCGGCCCGGCCGCGATCGAGGCGATCTTCGGCGGCGCGATCGACGCCAGCTACATCGGTCCGAACCCGGCGATCAACGCGTTCGTGCAGAGCCACGGCGAGGCCATCCGGATCATCGCCGGCGCTACCTCGGGTGGCGCCGCGCTTGTCGTCCGGCCGGAGATCAACTCGGCGGAGGATCTACGCGGCAAGACGGTCGCCACGCCCCAGCTCGGCAACACCCAGGACGTCGCACTGCGCGCCTGGCTGGCCGACAACGGGCTGCAGACCTCGAAGACCGGACAGGGCGACGTGACGATCCAGGCCGGCACCGAGAACGCCACCACGCTGCAGCTGTTCCAGGACGGCGCGATCGACGGCGCCTGGCTGCCTGAGCCGTGGGTGACCCGGCTGGTGCAGGAGGCCGGCGCCAAGGTGCTGGTGGACGAGAAGACGCTCTGGCCGGACGGCCGGTTCGTCGCCACCCACCTGATCGTGGCCACCAGGTTCCTCGAGGAGCACCCGCAGACCGTGCGCGCGCTGCTCGAAGCGCATGTGGACGCGGTTCAGTGGATCTCCGAGCATCCGGACCAGGCGAGGTCCGATGTGAACACCCAGATCGGCGAGCTCACCGGCAAGCCGCTACCACCGCAGGTGCTGGACGGCGCCTGGCAGAACATCGAGGTGACCGTCGATCCGGTGGCCAGCAGCCTGGTCGCCTCCGCCGAGCACGCGGCTGCCGCGGATCTGATCGAACAGCCCGACCTGGCTGGCATCTACCACCTCGGACCGCTCAACGAGATCTTGCGTAGCCGCGGCCTGGCCGCGGTCTCGGACGCCGGACTTGGATCGGGGTAAGTACATGTCAGGTTCCCTTGGCCAACCGCTGCTGGATGGCCATCCAGACGATCGGTCGACGACGACCGCGGCCACCAACGGCTACGCCGTCCGGCTCGACAAGGTCAGCAAACGGTTCGACCGGCGCACCGACATCCCGCCGGTGCTCGACGAGATGAGCCTGGACGCCGCCCCCGGCGAGTTCGTGGCGCTGCTCGGCGCGTCCGGGTGCGGCAAGTCCACCCTGCTCAACATGGTGGCCGGGTTGGAGCCGGCCACCGGCGGGCGGATCGAGGTTCCGGGCGGGCGGGCGGCGTTGATGTTCCAGGACGCGGCGCTGTTCCCGTGGCTGACCGCCGGGCGCAACGTCGAGCTGGCGCTGCGGCTGCGCGGGGTGCCCCGGGCCGAGCGCAGGGCCGAGGCCCAGCAGCTGCTCGAGCTGGTCCGGCTCGGCTCCTCGTACGACACCAGGATCCACGAGCTGTCCGGCGGCATGCGGCAGCGGGTCGCGCTGGCCAGGGCGCTCGCCCAGGACGCACCGGTGCTGCTGATGGACGAGCCGTTCGGCGCCCTGGACGCGATCACCAGGGATCTGCTGCACGACGAGATCACCCGGATCTGGTCGGAGGCGGGCCTGACCATCCTGTTCGTCACGCACAACGTGCGCGAGGCGGTCCGGCTCGGCCAGCGGGTCGTGCTGATGTCGTCCAGGCCGGGCCGAGTGGTCAAGGAGTGGGCAGTCGACATCCCGCAACCCCGCCGGATCGAGGCGCCCGAGGTCGCTCACCTGGCCGGCGTTATCACCGAGGACCTACGGCAGGAGATCCGTCGCCATGGCCACCACTAAGCCCGACGCGGCCGCCCCGGTCCCGACCGGCGGCGAGGAGCTGGCCGGACTCGACGCGCTGTCGGTGATCCGGCACGAACGCGAAAGCCTGGGACACCGGCTGTGGCGCAAGGTGGTCCCACCGCTGGTGGCGATCGCGTTGCTGCTGCTGGTGTGGGAGCTTGCGGTGCTGCTCGAGGTCAGGGAACGGCACGTGCTGCCGGCGCCGGTCGACGTCTGGCAGACCCTGACCGACCAGTGGGGTGAGGGCAACGTCCAGGAAGCAGTGAGCAACAGCCTGCGCCGCGGCATCGTCGGCTTCCTCGCCTCGGTCGTGATCGGCACCGTGATCGGGGTGATCGTGGCCCGGGTCCGGCCGATCCGGACCGCGGTGAAGCCGATCCTGACCGGTCTGCAGATCATGCCGTCGGTGGCTTGGGTGCCGGCCGCGATCATCTGGTTCCAGCTGTCCGACGCCACCTACTACGCCGTGGTCCTGCTCGGCGCGGTGCCGTCGATCGCGATCGGGCTGATCGCCGGCGTCGACCAGATCCCGCCGCTGTTCCACCGGGTCGGTCGGGTGCTCGGCGCCCGGCGGCTCACCGCGGTGCGGCACGTCATGCTGCCGGCGGCGTTACCCGGCTACCTGGCCGGCCTGAAGCAGGGCTGGGCATTCTCCTGGCGCTCGCTGATGGCGGCCGAGCTGATCGCCATCTCCCCGCACCTGGGCGTCGGGCTCGGCGGCTACCTCGACCTGGGTCGCCAGCTCAACGACATGAGCTGGGTGCTCAGCGGGATCACGCTGATCCTGGTCGTGGGGATCGCGGTCGAGCTAGCGGTGTTCGCACCGCTGGAGCGCCGGGTGCTGCGCAACCGCGGACTGCTGGTCGAGACCCGTTAACACACGTGGAAACGCGGTAGGCCGGGCGGACCTCGCCGGCTCGGCCTACCGCGTGTCGGTGGTGCGATAACCCCGCTCGGCGCGCGACGGTTTTGACCCGACCGTTCGCGCGCCGAATGCGGGGCCGGCCTCGCGGCCACCCGGATCGTGCCGGCGCCGGACCCGCCGGCCGAACCGATCCGGAACCTCTAGCGACCGCCGAGGACCTTTCCGAGTGCGCCTTGCAGCTGGGTCGGGTCTGGCAGCTGACCGTTCGGGCTCAGCTTGTCGACCAGCTTGGGTAGCACCTTGGAGATGTCGGTGGCCGCCTGCTGGTCGGATACTCCGGCCTGGGTGGCGATCTGGTGCACCGTGTCGGCCCCAAACGCCTTGTTGATCTGGTCCGGGCTCACCGACTCGTTCTTGCCCTTGGCCACCCACGAGTCGGCCTGGTTGCCCAGCCCTGCGTTGCGCAGCTTCTCGAGCATCGCGTTGATGTCGATGCTGTTCGCCGCACCGGCCGCACCGGCCGCACCGGCCGCACCGG
>JAKEEW010000459.1 GCA_022616375.1 Sporichthyaceae bacterium | reverse complement strand
TTGCCGCGCGAGCGCTGGCGCTCCACGGCCCGCGCGGAGCCGGCGTGCAGGGCCTCCTCCGCCCGGACGTCGAGATCGGCGATCTTGCCAGTGGTGGTGTGGATGTCGGGCGCGGTCGTGGGTACGGTCACGCCCGTCACCTTACGTCCGAGCCATTGCCGCCGGAGCTGTGGGTGGCCCGGCCAGCCAGTTCAGATGACCCGCCGGGGCTGCACGCCGGCCGTCGCGAGAAAGGGGTCCAGCCGGCGGGACAGCTCACCCAAACGGTGGCTGGGCACCTGCGGGTAGAGATGGTGCTCGAGGTGGTAGGTCAGCTCAAGGAAGATCGCCGGCAGCACCCGCCCGCGCAGGGTTCGGGTCTGCGTCAGCGGCGTGTCACCGTAGTCGTGATGAGGCAGGTAGACGGTCAGCAGTGGGTAGACCCAGCTGCCCACGATCGCCATGACCGCATAAACCAACACGCCGGGAGCCGTTGGCCACAGGGCTGCACCAGTGGCCAGGGCCAGGCCGGGCACGCTTGCCTCGGCGAGCAGCCACATCTTGAGCCGTCGATCAGCGGTGGCGCGCCGAAAGGACCACCACCATAGCCGTACCAGGAAGATGGGTCCATAAAGGATGGCTCCGGCCAGGGTCAGGTTTGCCGGGTAGCCTTCCGGATCGTCATCGCTGGGAAAGAGCCGATGGTGCTGCAGATGGGTCTGCCGATAGGCGTGGCCGCTCTCCAGCACCACCGCGCCGAGGGCGAAGAGCCACCACTGTGTCGAGCGAGGGCCTAGCTCCAGACATCGGTGCACGACATCGTGAGTCACGGTCACCACGGCAACGAAGATCATAAACATGATGACTGGGGTGAGCCACCACCAACCGCGCCAGGCGGCCACGACAAAGAGCACCAATCCCAGGTACGGGCGAGCCAGCGCCCAGCGTCGCTGCCCCGCCGATGTCGTGAGCAGGTCGGCGGCTATCTCCGGTAGCGCTGGGATCACCGCGACGATGCCGGCCGGTTGGGTGTCGGGTGCTGTCATGGCGCGCTGCGCAGGCTCACGGGCAGGCGTCGCGCGTACCGCAGCGCCCCTTCGGCCACGATCCGGCTGCCCAGCACACACGCCACCGTGCCGAGGCCGGGCCAGGTCGAGTCGCCCACCAACCAGAACCCGCCACCGGCCAGGTCGTGCGGGATCGCATGTTGGTTGGTGTTGTGTAGGCTCTGCCGAACGCCCCCGACGGCGCCACGCGGGCGAAAGGTAAACCGTGCATAGCTTCGCGGCGTGCCGACCTGCCGGACGACGGCACGCTCGCCCAGCCGCGGGTAGGCCCGCCGCGCGTAGCGCACCAGCCGCTCGCCGATCTCGGCCTTGCGGCGCTGGTAGTCGGCCTCGCTGAGCTCCTCCCAAGCGGGCAGATCGGTGTGAGTGGAAATCATTACAGCTCGATGTTGTGTCGGCGCGCTCTCTCGGTCGTCGGGTGCCGAGACCGACACAAACATGTTGTTTCCGTCGCCGAACGGTCGGGCATAGTCGGCCAGGATCTGGTGGTGGGTCAACTCCTGGCCGCTGACCTCCTCGTC
>JAKEEW010000458.1 GCA_022616375.1 Sporichthyaceae bacterium | reverse complement strand
GGGGGGTGTGGGGCGTCGCGGCCGGTCGGTGGCTCCGGGCGACTCCTCGATCAAGCCGCCCGCTCGGCGCCGGCCTTCTTGCCGCTCGACCCTCCGGCGCCCGCCTGCACCTCCCCGTTCACCGACGCTGAGCCAGCGTCGCGTGGGCTCGGGTCGGACCCGAGGTCGGCCTTGCCGCTACCGGCCGACTCGCCGGCACCGGTGTCGCCCCCGCTCGTCTCCTCCGAACCGTCCTCGGCCTCGACCATGCGGTGCAGCTCTTCTAGCTGGGAGGAGTCGAACGAAGTTTCGGCCGCCTCGGGCTCCTTGCGCCGGAACGCACTGGTCCCGCGGCTCAGGTCATGACCGACCGCACTCGCCTCGATCTCGACCGTGGTGCCCTCGCGCTCCTCAGACTTCCACTGCCGGACGTGCACGCGCCCGGACACCAGCACCGGCTCGCCCTTGGCCAACGAGCTGAGCACGTTGTCGGCCAGCTGCCGCCAGCAGGTGACCGTGAAGTAGTTGGTCTCCGCGTCGTACCAAGCACCACGGGCGCGGTCGAACCGGCGCACGTTGGACGCCAGCCGGAAGCTCGCAACCCGGCCGGCCGCAGTGAGCTTGCCCTGGATGCTGGTCGCGACGTTGCCGGCCACAGTGATCGGAATCTCAGCCATCGTTGGCCCCCGTCTCGTTCCTGATGCGACCTGGTCGGCCGCTCGCCATGACTGTGCCGTGGCTAGGCGACATCGGCGAGCCCACCAATGCCATCTGGGGATAAGTGCCGGGCTGTGTATGACTGATGCGTCAACTCACGCGGCGGGAATGATTGGGCGCGTGAACGATCCAGGCGACCTATCGGGTCGGTGCTGCGGCCGGGACCGCCGAGACCGCGTCCGGGAATGCCGCTACTGCCAGGTGCTCGCACGCCTGCCGATAGCGATCGCGTTCTTCCACGACCGGCGCCAGCACCAGCTCGTCGGCCACCTCGGCGACTGCGGTCAGCATCCGGCGCTGGGCTCGGGCGGCGCGACGCCGCGCGCCGATCGCCGCGAACCGGCGGCTGACCAGCGCGAGCAAGAACCCGGCCAGGGCTCCGGTGAGCAACATCAACGTCGGCAACGGGACCTCGCCGAGCTTCGGCGTCACCCGATCCGGCAGCTGCAGGAAGCCGACCAGGGCGAGCATGAGCAGCCACAGCGCGCCGACCGCAGCAACCCCGAACAGCGCTGCTTGCAGCCAACCGACGAAACGCCACCAGCGCGGCGGCTCGTCCATACCGAGGTCGGTGTTCATGACGGCCTGGTCCAGTCGCAGCGGAAGGTCTCGGCGATCAGCGCGAGCCGCGGTCCGGGCAGCGGCGGCCCAGCTGGGCGGCAGCCCCACCGAGGTGCGGTCGGCGACCCGGCGGAGCGTGGTATCCAGCTGCGCGCCTTGGATGTGCTCGGACACGTTTGCCGGGCGTGGCACGAGCTCCTCCGAGACCACCGGACGGTCGAACCGGATGCGGGTCAACGGATCGGGATGCCGCCGTTTGATCCAACGAGTGACCGGCCACCCGGTCGCTTTGGCGGCCCGATGCAGGTGTGCGGCGGCAACCGCGTCGACGACCGCCGGCACCCCGGCGGCAACGGCAAGCCCGTCCACCAGCTCACGGTGGTCGTCCTCGCTCAGCTCACCGGCCTGGCTTGGATCACCGCATTGAGCCGCCAGGTCCGCCGCGGCGCGCACGATGTCCGCGGTCAACCGTGCTCCGGCCGCCCGCTTCTGGGCCACCTGGGTAACCAGGATCCCGCGCAGCTCGGCCAGCCCCACCCCGGTCTCGACCGAGGTCGCCAGCACCCGGACCTGCTCGAGCCCGTCCTCGGCCAGCAGCCGTTTGAGGTCGGCCAGGCACTGCTGAGCCGCACCTGGGCTGAGCCGATCGACCTGGTTGAAGACCACCAAGGTCACGGCGGCATGGCTGGCCAGCGGGCGCAGATAGCCCTCGTGCACCGCGGCGTCGGCGTACTTCTGCGGGTCCATCACCCAGATCAGTACGTCGACCAGCTTGACCAGCCGGTCGACCTCCAGCCGATGCTCGACCTCGGTCGAGTCGTGGTCAGGCAGATCGAGCAGCACCAGACCGTTGAGATCGGCCGGCGTGACCTTGTCCAGCACGGTCTCCCGGCTGAGCTGGTGGACGCGCGGGATGCCCAGCCAGTCGAGCAGCGGCTCGACCCCCTGCGCGCCCCAGGCACAGGCCAGCGCGTAGGCGGTCGTCGGCCGGCGCACCCCGACTCGGGAGAGCCCGAGCCCGGCGATCGCGTTGAACAGCGACGACTTGCCGCTCCCGGTGGCACCTGCGAGGGCGACCACGGTGTGCTCGCCGGACAGCCGAAGCCGCTCGCCGGCCCGCACACAGACCGCACCTGCCTCGGCTACCACCTCGTCGTCGAGCCGGTCGGTGCACAGTGCGAGCGCCCGATCCAGCGCGGTGAGCCGGCGGGCCAGGCCAGACGCGGTGACCTTCTTCGCGACCGCGCGGTTGGAGCCTTGGGTGTTGATCGGCGTGGAGGTGCTCACTGGGGAGCCTCCGTCCGCGCCTCATTGATCGCGGCGTGCTGGCAGCGCAGCCAGGCCGGCAGGGTGGGATCGATCCGGATCCCGTCGAGCAGGTTCGTGAACTGCCGTGCCTCGTCCGCCAGGAGATCATCGATCCGCTGCACCAGGTTCTTCTTGGCGTTCGCTGCCAGGCTGCGCACCGCCTGGTCACCGAAGATCGCCTCGAGCAGCTTCTGGCTAAGCGCGGTGGACCCGGCGGCGATCCCGACCTCGGCGCCGGTCGGAATCCCGGCTGTCGAGGCAAACACCGCGACCATGGCAAGCAGGCCCACGCCGTTGATCCCGAAGGACAGGAAACGGGCCGTGGCTCGCTTGGACGCACCCTGTGCCCGGACCAGATCGAGCACGTAGGACTGCCACGCCCGGACGGCGGCTGCGGTCCGATCGGGCAGATCCGGGTTGCTCAGGCCGAGCTCGGACCCTGCGTCCTCCAGCAGCTTCGCGCCGGCCGGGTGCGCCCGCCACAGATCGATCGTGGTTTCCGCCGCGTGATCCGCGGCGTTGCTGACCAGCGACTCGATCCCGTGCTCAAGGGCGACCTCCAGGTTGGCGCCCGGTTGCGGCCGGCCGCGCAGCGCGGCGCCGAGACGGTCCCGCATCCGGCCGATCCGGTTCTGCAGCGACCTGAACAGCTCGCCCGTGCCGACGAACTCCTGCCAGCGGGCCAGCACCTCGCCACGCAGCAGCGAACCGTCGGTGAAGGCACCTTCCACCTGCTCCAGGGCGGCGTGGTAGGCGGACTCGACCTGCCCACGCAACAGGCCGAGGGTGCGGATCTGCGCATCCGCGGCGTCGGCGAGCACCGGAAGCCGGGTGTCGAAGCTGGTCAACGTGCCGTCGAGGGTGCGGCGGATCACTCGCTGGCGCTCCGCCGCGTCGGCGGCCAAGCTGTGCAGCCAGTTCCGCAACGGATCAACCACTTCGGGCGGAAGCAAGCCGTGCGAGGTCATAGTCGACTCGGGCACCACGAACAGCGGCGAGTCGCCCAGCCCGTGATCGGAGAGCAACGCGGCCAGGTGCGTCACGATCTCGTAGATCGCCTTGGTCGGAACCCGGTCCAGCACGACGGCAACCGCGGCGCTGCGCTCCTGCGCCTCGATCAGCAGATCCCATGGGACCGCGTCGGCGTACCGGGCCGCGGTGGTGACGAAGATCCACAGGTCGGCCGCAGCCAGCAGTTCGGCGGCTAGCTGCCGGTTCTCCGCGACGATCGAGTCGATGTCCGGGGCATCAAGCAGTGCCAGGCCCTTCGGGATGGCCGGGTCGTGCACCAGCCGCAGCCCCTGGCTCATGGTCTCGGTGGAAGATCCGGTAGTCCGCAGCAGGCCGGGAAGCACCCGCCGGTCGATGAACCACTCCTCGTCGGACGGATAGCAAACCAGCACTGGCGAGCGAGTGGTCGGGCGGAGCACCCCCGGGGCGGAGACCTGGTGCCCGACGATCGAGTTCACCAAGGTCGACTTACCGGCGCCGGTGGGACCGCCCACCACGGCCAGCAGCGGCGCCTCCAGCCGGCTGAGCCGCGGCAGCACGTAATCCTCGAGCTGGCCGACCATGCTCTTGAGTTGATCACGGGCCGTGTCGGCCCCGGTGATCTCTAGCGGAAGGCGCGCTGCAGCCGCCCGGGCGCGCAGTTCCTCGAGCGCTCCGAGCAGCCTGTTTGGACCAGTGGTCACGGCCTCGAGCACGTCTACCTTCAGGACAGAACCATATATTGCGGCCCTCAGCGGACTTCCGGTGCGGTCGCCCACGCAAGGTGCACGCGAGGAACGATCGCATCCATGCAGAATGGAGGGCAAGCGCTCGTAGCTCAGTGGAAGAGCAGCTGCCTTCTAAGCAG
>JAKEEW010000457.1 GCA_022616375.1 Sporichthyaceae bacterium | reverse complement strand
TGTCTATCGGGACAGGTCGCTGCCCGTCCGGAGCGACAGGCCATGGTCTGCCCCACTGCCCGAAGCAGGCGCGGCCCTCCGGGGGACACACTCTAGGTTGACAAGATGCTGACGTTACCCTCACCAACCACCGGGCGGACGGCCCGGGGGGAGACAGTGCGATGAACATGGACGTAGGCACATGGATGGCGCTGGAGAGCGCCATGCAGGGTGACCAGCCTCGGCGCGGAGTCAACGGCGCGACCCTGCGCCGGATCGGCAGCTTCGCCCGGCCGCACCGCGGGGCACTGGTGGTGTTCCTCTTGCTGAGCGTGGTCTCCGCGATCCTGACTGTGGCCACGCCCGTGCTCGCCGGCCGGGTCGTCGACGCCATCGTGGAGCGGCGAGACGTCGGCACGGTCGTCGGGCTGGCCGTGGTGATCGCGGTGATCGCCATCGTCGAGGCCGCAGTGGGGCTCGCCGAACGCTGGCAGTCGTCCAGGATCGGCGAGGGGCTCATCCTGGATCTGCGTCGCGCCGTGTTCAGCCATGTGCAGCGGATGCCGGTCGCGTTCTTCACCCGCACCCGCACCGGCGCGCTGGTCAGCCGGCTGAACAACGACGTGATCGGCGCGCAACGGGCGTTCACCTCGACCCTGTCCGGCGTGGTCGGCAACGTGATTGCATTGGTCCTCACGCTGGCCGTGATGATCGGGCTCTCGTGGCAAGTCACCGGGCTGGCGCTACTGCTGTTGCCGGTCTTCGTGCTGCCGGCGCGGCGGATGGGCAACCGCCTGGCCAAGATGGAGCGCGAGGCGGCGGACCACAACTCGGCGATGACCAGCCAGATGACCGAGCGGTTCTCCGCTCCGGGTGCGACGCTGGTCAAGCTCTACGGCCGACCGGACGAGGAGGCCGCCGAGTTCGGCTACCGGGCCACGCGGGTGCGCGACATCGGGGTGCACACCGCGATGGTCCAGTGGGTGTTCATCACGGCGCTGACCCTGGTCTCGGCGCTGGCGCTGGCCCTGGTGTACGGCCTGGGCGGCTACTTTGCGCTGACCGGACAGTTGGAGCCGGGCAGCGTCGTCACCCTGGCGCTGCTGCTCACCCGGCTCTACAGCCCGTTGACCGCGCTGGCCAGCGCACGGGTGGACGTGATGGCCGCGCTGGTCAGCTTCGAGCGAGTTTTCGAGGTGCTCGACATTCGTCCGTTGATCGCCGAG
>JAKEEW010000456.1 GCA_022616375.1 Sporichthyaceae bacterium | reverse complement strand
GGTCACCGGGCGCCCGACCGGGTGGCGCCAGCGAGCAGCTAACGATTTCGGCGCACGGCGTGGCACTCTGACCGCATGAGGGCTCATCGAGCTCGCGCAGGCGCCGTCGCAGTTCTCTGCGCGATGCTGCTGGCCGGCTGCCAAGACTCGGCCGATCGGCCGGGCCCGGTCGGTGCCGGCAGCACACCTCCGGGGCCAACCACCGCGTCCCCGACCAGCGCAGCCACGACCACGCCTACCCCAACCGCTTCGACGACACCCGCCACCCCGTCGCCGACGGTCAGCCTCTCCCCGCCCTGGCAGGTCGGCGCATCACCGTTGCCCCTGCGGCCGGACGGGTTCGGCTACGTTCTGCCGACCCCGCCCGAGCTGGTGGACCGCCGGCTCCCCACGGTCGATCTGCTGCCCCCGCCAAGCGGCGAGTTCGAGTCCGATATCCGCACCATCAGCTCGCAGATCCGGCGCCGGATGGGCAAGACCTGGAGCCCGAGCTGCCCGGTCACGCTGGCGCAGCTGCGCTACGTGACGGTGAGCTTCTGGGGATTCGACGGTAAGTCGCACACCGGCGAGCTCGTGATCAACCGCGGCTACGCCGCCGACATCGTCGAGGTGTTCCAGAAGCTGTACGCGGCCAAGTTCCCGATCGAGGAGATGCGGCTGGTCACCACCGCGGACGTGGAGGCTGAGCCGACCGGAGACACCAACAACACCTCGGCGTACGTGTGCCGCGCGGCTGTCGGGCAGACCCGCTGGTCGGAGCACGCATACGGGCGGGCCATTGACGTGAACCCGTTCCACAACCCTTACGTCAACGATGATCTCGTCCTGCCGGAGCTGGCCAGTGCTTATCTCGATCGCAGCGATCGGCGGCCCGGCATGATCCGGCGCAACGATGTTGTCGTGAAGGCGTTCGCCGACATCGGCTGGCCTTGGGGTGGGGATTGGCGCAACTCGAAGGATTACCAGCACTTCTCGTCCAGCGGTAACTGAATGCGTTTGTGCGCCGATCCCGGCCGCGCGACAATTGACGGGTGGCGGAGGAACTCGGGGACATCGCCCTCAACCCGACCGAGCGCGTGCTGTGGTCGGGACGGCCGGTGCACGATCCGCTCGCCGGTCGGCGGCGCCGACGGCTCATCACGGTCGCGCTACTTGCCGCGACGTTCGCCTGCTACTTCGGGTTCGAGCTGGTCGCGGCGCCGAGCACACCGAACCCCACATTCCTGCTGTTCATCGCGATCTGCGGCTGGATCCTGTGGAGCGGGCAGCGGCAGATCCGCCGGGCTGCGGCCATCCGGTCGACACCGCCGACCCAGCGCTACCTGGTCACCGACCAACGAGTCGTGGTCATCTGGGCGCCGCTGGTCGATGCGTACACGTCGGCGTTCCTCGAGCAGCTGCCGGCGCCCTCGGTCTCCCGTGCCCGACACGGCATCGGCACCGTGAAGTTCGGCGACGGGCCGGCCGCTGCCTACGCGCTGGTCGACATCAGCGAGCCGGCGGCGGTTGCCCAGCTCATCGCACAGGCACAGGCGGATCGCCGCAGCGCGGCGACCTAACCGAACTCGCCGGTCAGCGCATCGGCGTTGCGCTCGGCCAGCACGGTCGCCGCGGTACGCAGGGTCACCCGGTCCCGCTCGGCCGCATCCTTGACGGTGTCCACCAGCCGGCGCATTGTCGCCGACAGCTTTGCGAACGACGACGCCGGGGTCGGCTCGATGTCTCCGAAGATCACCCAGTACCACCACGCGTTGGTGCCCAGGTTGGCCAGGAAACCGGGTAGCACCGGGATCCCGCGCTCGGCCAGGGCCGCTTCGGCATCCGGCAGGGTGGGCAGGTTCGCGCCCTCGACAACCACGCGGGCCTTGACCCGGTCGACCGCGTGCAGCGGGATTACATACGACATCGCCGCCGGCACCAGGAGGTCGACCGGTAGCGCGAGCCAGTCCGCGCCCGGTAGCAGCCGGTCGCCCGGTCGCGACTCGCGCTGCTCGGCCGACAGGTCGAGGGCATCACGCAGTGGACGAGCCATGGTGATTCTCCGAGCCGGAAGGATTTGACTGGCCCGTCAGTTATAGCAGCACTACCGGCTAGGCCGGAACGACCAGCAGGTCCTGGACGTAGCTGTGGCACACCTCGCGCATCCGGGCCACGGTCATGTTCTTCGACCCGAGCAGGACCTGGATCGCCAGCCCGTCGATCATCGCGATCAGCGCATTGGCGTAACCCACCGGATCGCCGGTCCGGAACAGGTTGCGCGCCTGGCCGTCCCTGATGATCCCGGCAACCACCCGGCGCCACTCGCCGTACACCGAGTCGTTGAGCTCCTGCAGGCCCGGGGTGTGCAGGGCCTCACCCCACAGCTCGGTCCACACTCGCCAGGCGGTGACCGTGGTCTGGCTGGTCGGCAGGTAGGAGTCGACGAACTCGACCAGCCGCTGGTGCGGATCTGCGGCCGAGGCCAGGATCGCGCTGCGCCGCTGCAGGGACTCGGCGAAGTTGTGCTCGAACGCCGCGTGGATCAGCTCGCGCTTGGTGTCGAAGTAGTAGTGGACCGTCCCGGTGCTGGTGCCCGCCCGGTCGGCGACGTCGGCGACCCGGACCGCCCGGAAGCCGCGCTCGGCGATCACCTCGCAGGTGGCTTGGAGGATCTGCGCCCGGCGCTGCGCCTCGACGCTCGGTCGCGGCATCGCTCACCTCGCCCGGTCGCGGTTCATAACTAACCGGTCAGGAGACTATCCCCGCGCCTGGCTGGTCGTCCTGGTTAGTCGAATCGGCTATTCGTCCTGGTTAGTCGTACTGGCAGCTGCCCTCGATCGGGTCGACCGATCCGGATGCGCCGGGTGAGTCGGAGCCGGTCGGCTGACCCGATCCCGGCGGTGCGCTCGGCGAGCCGACGGGCGATCCAGTCGGCGATCCGGTCGGCGCGGCTGAGGGCGACTGCTGCCGGGCGAGGGTCTGCTGGGCGGAACGTTCGGCGCTGCGCAGCCACTGCTGGGCCTTGGCTCGAATCGCGTCGTAGTCCGGGGTCAGACTGCTCGGTCCGAAGACCGACTTGTCCACCGAGGCGCCGGTGATCTTCGCGTCCTTGCCCTTCAGGGCCAGCGTCGCCAAGGGGCTCAGCATGTTCGGCGGGATGTCGGTCACGATCAACCCTTGGCTCGCCCGGGCCAGGCTCTGGAACCGCACCAGCACTCGGGCCGGATCGGCCTGCCTGGCGATGGCGCCCATCACGCAACGCTGTCTGATCATCCGGTCGTAGTCCTCGCTGAGGAACCTCGACCTGGCGTACCAGAGCGCGTGGTAGCCGTCCATGTTCCGGTAGAGCCGCGGCTCGATCCAGCCGTGCGGCTGCACCTCGACCGAACCGTCCGGGTCACGCTTGCCGCCGATCGGGATCCGCTCGGTGACCCGGATCTGGATCCCGCCGAGCGCGTCGACGATGTCGGCGAACCCTTCGAGGTTGACCAGCACGAAGTAGTCGATCGGCAGGCCGAGGATCGTCGACACCGACTCGGACACCAGCGCGGACCCCGGATACTCGGCGCTGCCGGCGATGGCGGGGTTGTCCTGGCCGTAGCGGTACATGGCGTTGAGCAGGTAGTCGTCCTGCGGCGCGCCCGGTGGGGCAAGGAAACCGTCCGGAAATGCCAGGTCGGCCGCGGAGCCCGGCCGGAACGGGGCCCGGTACAGGTTCCGGGGCAGGCTGATCATAAGTGTCTCGCCGGTCTTGGTGTCGATGCTCGCCAGGATCAGCGTGTCGGCCCGGATGCCCTGCCTACCGTCGCCACCGTCGCCGCCGAGCAGCAGCACGTTGATCCGGGGGCGGTCGGCGAACGCGGCCGCATCGGTTGCGCCACCGAGCCGGCCGGTCGACTCGCCGAACGTCGACTTGATCGTCTCCGGCCGATGTTGGCGTAGCTCGCCGCGACCAGGAACGGCAGTGAGGTCAGCGCGCACAAGATCAGCACCACGAAACCGGCCAGCACTTGCTGCGCCGTGCTCAGCCGCGGCCGGTTCACCAGGTAGGAGCTGACCACGGTGATCGGCCAGAGCACGGCGAGCGCGGCCGCGCCCAGCGTGACCAGGCGCAGCACCCGAGTGTCCAGGCCGAGCCCGAGCAGGCCCCGGTTGCCGATGGCCAGGTAGCCGAGCACCGCCGTCGCGATCAGCAGGAAGTACGCGGTGAGCAGCAGGAACGCGGTCCGTCGCCGGCCGGCGACGGCATGCGCAACGCCGGGGAGGATGACCGAGGCGGCGGTTAAGCCCAGCGATCTGGCCAGCTGCCGGCTCTCGTCAGGCACTGACTCCGGCTCCTCAGCAGGCGCTGACTGCTCCGGCGCAGCGTCCTGTTCCCCGTCCGGATCCCTGTCCACAGATCCGCGCATACCTCGTCTTCCGCCGTAGATCGTGCAGATCATCCTACGTCGCGGTCGAAGGATCGGCCGATGGCCGGGAGTGGCCCCTTGATCCCACCTGGGATTGCCGCGATCCTTCCGGGAATGAGCGCATGGATTGGTAGGACCGCGACCGAGATCGCCGCGGCCGTTCAGGACGGTAAGGTCTCGCCGGTCACCGTGGTGGGCGAGCATCTGGACCGGATCGCCGAGCTCGACCCGCAATTGCGCGCCTTCCAGACGGTGCGGGCGGCCCGAGCCTTGAACGAGGCCGCGGAGCTGGCCGAGCGGCCGGACCTGGCCGAGCTACCACTCGCCGGAGTCCCGGTTGCGATCAAGGACAACCTCGCCGTGGCCGGTGAACCCAAGGTGCTCGGCTCGGCCGCTACCTCGCGCGAACCGTCCCAGGCCGACCATGAGGTGGTCCGGCGGGTCAGGGCGGCCGGCGCGATCGTGGTCGGGCTGACCACGCTCCCCGAGCTCGGCATCTTCGGGACCACCGAGACCGTGTACGGCATTACCCGCAACCCGTGGAACCTCGATCGCAACCCGGGCGGTTCCTCCGGCGGTAGTGCCGCCGCGGTGTCGGCGGCCCTGGTCCCGATCGCGATCGGCAACGATGGGATGGGCTCGATTCGCATCCCGGCCGCCAACTGCGGGCTGGTCGGTCTCAAGCCGGGTCGCGGAACCGTGCCGGCCGAGCTCGGCGTGAACAGCTGGTTCGGGCTGGCCGAGAACGGGCCGCTGGCCACCACGGTGAGCGACGCGGCGCTGCTGTTCTCGGTGCTGGCCGGGCAACCGGCACTGGCCCGGGAAGCGACTGCTGGGCAAGCAACGGCCGGGCAGGCCGGGCCGGGTGACCCGAGTCCGGAGCCGAGGCGGCTGCGGATCGCGGTGTCCACGAAGTCGCCGGTTGCCGGCCTCCCGCTCAACAAGGACTTTTCCGCGGCCGCCCACCGGACCGCGGATCTGCTCGCAAGCGGCCACGACGTCACTCCGGCGGATCCGCCTTACCCGCTGTGGGCCGGACCGGTCGGCCTCGGCCACTGGTTCGCCGGCGCCGAGGCGGAAGCGGCCGACCTGGACCGGAGTAAGCTGGAGCGCCGCAGCCGCCGGCACGTCGCGGCCGGTCGGGTGGCCCGCGCACTGAGGCTGGTGAGCCCGGGCTGGCAGGAGCGGTGGCGGCGGGAGCTGACCCCGTTCTTCGACCGCTACGACGTGCTGCTGACCCCGGCGCTGGCCAAGCCGGCGCCGGCGGCCCAGCCGTGGCACGAACGAGGGCTGGTCAAGAACCTGATCATCGACCTGTACGCGCCGTTCTGTGCGCCGTGGAACATCGTCGGCTATCCGGCGATCGCGGTACCGGTCGGGGTGATCGGGGCCGACCTCCCGGTCGCGGTCCAGCTGGTCGCGGCTCCAGGCGGGGAGGCCACGCTGCTCGCGGTCGCGGCCGAACTCGAGCGCAGGCAGCCGTGGCCACGGTTCGCGCCGAGCTTCGATCCGGGGAGCGAGCCGGGTTAGCCAGGCGCGCCAGGGAACCAGCCGGAGCCAAGTTAGCCGACCGAGGTAGCCGGAGCCCACTCAGAACAGCGAGACGCCGGCCTTGTTGCGCAGCTCGGCCAGGTGGGTCAGCTCGGTGACCGCGAGGGCGAGCTCGGTGGCGATGTCCAGAGCCCGCTCCCGACGCGCGTTCTCGCGCATCCACCAGCAGATGATCTGGACCACTGAGCCGGCCAGCTCGGCGTGCTCGAGCACTGCCGTCCGCACGGTCACCGGGCTGGCGCCGCTACCGCCGGCGCTGAACCTGAACCACTGCCCGTTCTTGAACGCGAGCAGCGGGTGGCCAAGCGAGTCGGGCAGCACCACGTCGAACTGGGTGTCCATCCGACGCTCGGGCAGCATCGAGTCGTATGCCGGCGGCTCGTGCCGGACGGGTTCGGACCGGATCGGCTCGGCCCGCAGCGGGTCGGCGTAGCTCGGCGCGTCCAGGTAGCCGGGCGCGTCCAGATAGCTGGGCGCTGCGGCCAGGGCCGCCGCCGTGCCGTATCCGCTCGGGGTCGACGCCGGGTAGCCGTTGCCGTTCGGGCGGGCGTGTGCGGCGTGTGCGGCGCGCGCCGGGGCAGACGGCTGCACCGGCGCCCGAACCGGCGAGGTCAGCCGGGCAGCCGTAGCAAACGACGGTGCCGACGGGGCAGCCGGAAGCGGGGCAGCCGGAAGCGACGGGGCCGGCAGGGCTGGCGCGGGCAGGGCCGGCGCCGCGGGAAGCGCGGCCACGGCCGGCAGCAAGGGCTGCGAGTGTGAACGGGAGTCGGTGTTCGCCGGCTCGTAGTAGCCGGAGTAGTCACCGTTGTAGTTGCGCGGCTCGGGGT
>JAKEEW010000455.1 GCA_022616375.1 Sporichthyaceae bacterium | reverse complement strand
TTGATGACGCCGAAATGCTCGAGCGGCCAACCCGCGATCGCCACGAGCATGAGGAGAACGATGACAACACCCCCGCCAATCGCCACCTTGTCCTTGCGCAGGCGGGCCCAGGCCAGCTGGCCCAGCGAGCGCCCTTCGATCCGATGGCCCCCGTCGTCGACCACAGGTACGGCTGTCGGCTCGACTTCCAACTGCGCGCTACCGGCAGACAGTGACATTCCTGGACCGCCCTTCCCACCGAACACGGGTCGGAACAATCCGCCCGCTTCGGCTGGAAATTAGGCGTCACAACATCGGCTGAACCAGGTCTGCTGCGCCATTGACTCCGGATCGTAATCGAGTAGTTGTCTAGCCACTCAGCGCTACCACAGAAGTCGTTTGTGCAGGTCAAAGCCAGTCTACAGAGTTCGCAAAGACTTCATCGAAGATCTTAAAGAGATCGCAAAACCACTCCGAGCTGGCCTGATGACTACGGAGTGTAGCCAGCGGCTAGAGGCCCGCGACGACCGCGTGCCCGCTCCCGGTCCCTGACGTCGAGCATCACCTTGCGCAGCCTGACCGTGGCCGGGGTCACCTCGACGCACTCGTCCACCCGGCAGAACTCCAACGCCTGCTCGAGCGAGAGCAGCCGCGGCGGAATGAGCCGCTCGAGTTCTTCGCCGGTCGACGAGCGCACGTTGCTGAGCTTGCGCTCCTTGGTGGGGTTCACGTCCATGTCGTCCGGCCGCGAGTTCTCCCCGACGATCATGCCCTGGTAGACCTCGGTGCCCGGCCCGACGAACAGGCTGCCGCGCTCCTGCAGGTTGAACAACGCGTACGAGGTGACCAGGCCGCCCCGATCGGCAACCAGCGAACCGCTCGGCCGGGTGCGCAGGTCGCCGTGCCAGGGCTCGTACTTCTCGAACACGTGGTGCAGCAGTCCGGTGCCGCGGGTCTCGGTGAGGAACTCGGTGCGGAACCCGATCAGACCGCGCGCCGGCACCAGATACTCCATCCGGACCCAGCCGGTGCCGTGGTTGACCATCTGCTCCATCCGGCCCCGCCGCAGGCCGAGCAGCTGGGTCACCACGCCCACGTAGTCCTCGGGGACGTCCACGGTGAGCCGTTCCATCGGCTCGTGCACGGTGCCGCCGATCCCGCGAGTGACCACCTGGGGCTTGCCGACGGTCAGCTCGAATCCCTCGCGCCGCATCAGCTCGACCAGGACGGCCAGTTGCAGCTCGCCCCGACCTTGCACCTCCCAGGCATCCGGCCGCTCGGTCGGCAGCACCCGGATCGAGACGTTGCCCACCAGCTCGGCATCCAGCCTGGTCTTGACCAGCCGGGCAGTGAGCTTGCTACCGGACTGACCGGACAGCGGGCTGGTGTTGACACCGATGGTCATCGAGATGGACGGCTCGTCCACGGTGATCAGCGGCAGTGGCCGCGGATCGTCCGGATCGGCCAGCGTCTCGCCAATGGTGATCTCCGGGATGCCGGCGATCGCGATGATCTCGCCAGGCCCGGCGCTGTCCGCCGGGATCCGGTTCAGCGCCTTGGTGACCAGCAGCTCGGCGATCTTTACCCGCTCGATACTGCCGTCGGTGCGGCACCAGGCGACGGTCTGCCCCTTGCGGATCGTGCCGGCGTGCACCCGGCACAGTGCAAGCCGGCCCAGATAGGGCGAGGCGTCCAGGTTGGTGACATGCGCCTGCAGCGGCGCCCCGTCGACGTAGCTTGGCGCCGGCATGGTGTCGAGGATCGTCGCGAACAGCGGCGCCAGAGTGGCCGAGTCCGGCATCTCGCCATCGGTCGGCTGCTCGAGACTGGCCCGGCCGGCCTTCGCGCTCGCATACACGATCGGGAAGTCGATCTGCGTTTCGTCCGCGTCCAGGTCCAGGAACAGCTCGTAGGTCTCGTCCAGCACCTCTTTGATGCGCGCATCCGAGCGGTCCACCTTGTTGATCACCAGGACCACCGGCAGCCGCTTCCGCAACGCCTTGCGCAACACGAATCTGGTCTGCGGCAACGGCCCCTCGGACGCGTCCACCAACAGCAGGATCCCGTCGACCATCTCCAGACCTCGCTCCACCTCGCCGCCGAAGTCGGCGTGCCCGGGAGTGTCGATGATGTTGATGGTCACTGCGGTGCGGTCATCGCCGCCCGGCGGGACGTACCTGACCGACGTGTTCTTGGCCAGGATCGTGATGCCCTTCTCCCGCTCCAGGTCCATCGAGTCCATCACCCTGGTCTCGACATCCTGGTTGGCCCGGAATGCCCCGGACTGCCACAACATGGCGTCGACCAGCGTCGTCTTGCCGTGGTCGACGTGCGCAACGATGGCGATGTTGCGCAGGTCCTGGCGCGTGGGCATGAGGAAACTCCGGTACGGGGGATGGGAGCGGCGCCGCGATCCCGCCGGCGCCACCTCCATCCTCCCACGCCGGCACCGTTACCCACGCCAAGATCGACTGGGCGACGATGGCGGCCGGCAGGCCTACGACTCCAGGTCCACCACGATCGGGGCGTGGTCGGAGGGCAGCTTGCCCTTGCGCGTTTCGCGATCCACGTAGGCCGACTGCACTCGTTTCGCGAGCCCCTCGGTGGCGTAGACCAGGTCGATGCGCATGCCCATGTTCTGGTGGAACATCCCGGCACGGTAGTCCCAGTAGGTGAACGGGTGCGGTCCCTTCATCGGAGTCGGCACGACGTCGTGCAACCCGGTGTCCCGCAGACCGCTCAGTGCCTCCCGTTCGGCCGGGGTCACGTGCGTGGCTCCGACGAACGCGGCCGGATCCCATACGTCGGCATCGGTCGGTGCGACGTTGAAGTCGCCGCACACGGCAAGGTCGGCGGCCGCGGCCAGCTCCGGACCCAGGGCAGCGGCCAGTGCGGTGAACCAGGACAGCTTGTAGGCGTAGTGCGGCGAGTCCGGGGTCCGGCCGTTGGGCGCATAGATGGACCAGACTCGGATCCCGTCGCAGGTCGCCCCGATCGCTCGCGCCTCGGCATCCGGAAACCCGGGCTCGCCGGCAAAGCCCCTGGCGACGTCGTCCAGACCGATCCGGGAGAGCACGGCCACTCCGTTCCACCGGCCGTCGCCGTGCGCGGCTGTGGCGTATCCGAGCTCGGCGACCGCCGCGGCCGGGAAGGCGTCGGCGGCGCACTTGGTCTCCTGCAGACACACCACGTCAGGTGCGGTTTCGGCCAGCCAGGCGAGCAGCCGCGGCAGGCGTGGTTTCACCGAGTTCACGTTCCAGGTAGCCAGGCGCATCGCTCTAGCCTGCCGCATCCGTCCGGGCAAGGCGTAGGTCCCTAGCCGGACGGGACCTCTGGCACTGTGGCCACGGGCCACCCGGCCCTACGTGCGAGTCGGGGCGCGGCAGGACGCTAAAGCCGTTCCGGTCGCCGCCACATCGGCCGAGCCATCCAGGAGCCGACATGAAGACTATGCTCATCACTACGAGCCAAGGTTCCGACAAGACGGCCCCGGATCTGCTCCGCTCCGCCGGACACACGGTGGTCTTCTGCTACCCGGACCAGCACGCGTCCCGGTTCTGCGCCGGGCTCGGTGCCGGCACCACCTGTCGGCTCGAGATCGGCGACATCGACATCGTGGTGGACGCGCGCACGGATTCCGCCACGGCCGCGTCACTCGCGGACTGCGCGCGGTATCACGGGGTCCCATTCGTGGTCGCTACACCGCTGCCGAGCGAGCACGGCGTGCCCGGACCACACGCGGATGTGCAGTGTGCCGTCGCCGATGTGGTCGCAGGGTGCGCGGCAGTCGTCTCGCCGACCGGCCCTCGATCCCACCGGGCGGTCCAGGAGGCGGCGACCCGGCTGCTCCGGCACCACGGCGCCACCGGTGAGCTCACCGTCACGCTGCGGGCCAGGCAGCGGGAGATCGACGCGTTCGTCACCCCGGAGCAGCCGCTTCCCGCACCGGTGCGCGATGCGATGCGCGCCGTGATCCGCGCGACGCTGGCCCGCTACACCCCGATGTGGGGGTACTCCCAGGTGCATTTCAGCCAGTGACCTGGGATGACGCGCTCTGCGTCGACTTCGGGTAGGGACCAAGGTCCCGACTGGACAGGACCGTCGACCCGGCCTCGCCCGGGATCGATCGACCTAGGCTGGAGATCGACTAGCCGGTCCGCCGATCCCGCGCGCCCCTCGGAGCCCTGATCCCATGAGCACACCGACCGATGCGATCACCGTGTTCCTGCTCGATGACCACGAGATTGTCCGCCGTGGGGTCAGGGACCTGTTGGAGGCCGAGCCGGACATCAAGGTGGTGGGCGAGGCGGCCACGGCACGGGAGGCGATGGCCCGGCTGCCGGCGTTGCAGCCACAGGTCGCGGTGCTGGATGTGATGCTGCCCGACGGGGACGGGGTCGAGGTGTGCCGCGATATCCGCTCCCAGCTTCCGGATCTGGCCTGCCTGATGCTGACCTCGGCGGCGGATGACGACGCGCTTTCAACGCCATCATGGCCGGAGCAGCCGGATACGTACTCAAGCAGATCCGCGGCACCGACCTGGTCGACGCGGTCCGCAAGGTGGCCGGCGGCCAGTCCTTGCTCGATCCGCGGGCCACCGCGCGAGTGCTGGAGCGGTTGCGGTCCGACCGGGCCGAGCCCGAGGACCCGCTGGCCGGGCTGACCGAGCAGGAGCGGAAGATCCTGCACCTGGTCGGCGAGGGACTGACCAACCGGCAGATCGGCGAGCGGATGTTCCTGGCCGAGAAGACCGTGAAGAACTACATGTCAAGCGTGCTGGCCAAGCTTGGTCTGGAGCGCCGGGTCCAGGCGGCGGTCTACGCCACCCAGCTCGTCCGAGACCAACAGGCACCTGGGTAGTCCGGGCACCCGG
>JAKEEW010000454.1 GCA_022616375.1 Sporichthyaceae bacterium | reverse complement strand
CTGGTCGAACGTGCCGATCATCTCGCCGAGCAAGGACTCGGCAGTGGTGTCCGGCTCGATCGTGTAGGTGGCCGGGAACAGGAAGCCCTCGGAGCGGCCGCGGGCATACCTGGGTAGATCGAGCGCGTCGGTGTCCTTGGCCGCCGCGGTCAGCTCGGCCAGCTTGAAGTCGGTGGCCTCGGCGAGCACCTTGAGCGCGGCCGACTGTCGCAGCCCTTCCTGCACGGTCACCGGGAAGCCGATCCGGTTCTCCAGATCGAGCAGCGCCTCCAGGGCCAGGCTCGCCTTCATCTGCTCGCGCAGCCGGTAGAAACCGGGCTGGATCGAGGTCCCGTCTCCGTGGCCGCGGGCCGCGTCCACGAATGCCTGCGCGCTGGCCACCACATCGGCGTCCTCGAGCGTCTGGCCGATCGAGCGCACACTCTGGCCGGCGGTGATCTGGACGTCGATGCTGCCGGTGCCGGAGCCGGGGTAGTCCGCGGCCGGGCCGAACAGACCCCCGAGCACCTTGACGCCACCGATCACCAGCGCCGCCAGCAACGCCAGCACGCCGATGAAGGCCACCGTGACCGCGATCCCGCCGCGTCTGCGGCGCCTCCGCCGGCGGCGAGTGCCGGGCGGCGCCGGACCACGGTCGCGCGGCATCACGTCGTAGTAGCTCATGTCTCCGCCTGTACGGTCCGGCCGGGCGGACGGCCGGTGGCCCGCTCGGTGTCGAGTGCGCTCTGCAAGATCACGACCGCGGCCGCTTGATCGAGCCGCTGACGTGCCTCGCGCCCCCGTACGCCGGATGACCGCATCCCTCGCTGTGCTGACACGGTCGACAGGCGTTCGTCGCACAGTCTGACTGGTATCGGGGCCGCAACACCAGCCAGGATCCGGGCAAAGTCGCGCACACCGTCCGCAGCCGGACCTTCCGCACCGGACAGTGAGCGGGGCAGTCCGACCACGATCTCGATCGCGGAATGGGCCTCGGCGAGGGCGACAATCCGCTCGACATCTCCCCGGCCCCGCGGCACCGTCTCGACCGGCGTGGCCAGCAGCCCGTCCGGATCGCAGGCCGCGACGCCGATCCGGACGGACCCGACGTCGACCCCGATCCGGGCGCCGGGCCGGATCACGCCGAGCTCACGCCCTGCCCGATCACGCCCTGCCCGATCACGCCCTGCCCGATCACGCCCTGCCCGGCCACGCCCTGCCCGATCACGAGCCGCCGGACACCGCGCGGGCAACCGCCTCCAGCGCGGCCTCGACCGCACTTGGATCGGTGCCGCCGCCCTGGGCAAGATCGTCCTTGCCGCCGCCACCGCCGCCGAGCACTGCGGCCGCGGTCCGGACCAGCTCACCCGCCTTGATCCCGCGGTCCCTGGCGGCATCGCTGACCGCGACCACGATCAGCGGCCGGTCCGCCGCCACGGTGGCGATCGCCACGACCGACGGTCCGGTGCCGAGCCGGCCGCGCACGTCGACCGCGAGCTTGCGCAGATCGTCGGCGGTGGTGCCGTCCGGGGCGCGGTGCCCGACGTGGCGGGTCCCGTTCAGGTCGGTGGCCGATGCGGCCAGCCCACCGGCCGCGGCCAGCACCGCGCCGGCCCGCATCCGGTCCAGCTCCTTCTCCGTCTCGCGCAGCTTCGCCACGATCGAGGCCACCCGGTCGGGCAGCTCCTCGGGACGCACCTTGAGCCGCTCGGTCAGCATCGCGACCAGGGTGTGCTCGCGCGCCAGGTAGTTGTACGCGTCGACGCCGACCAGCGCTTCCACCCGGCGCACGCCGGCGCCGATGGACGACTCGCCGAGCAGCTTGACCACGCCGAGCTGGCCGGACCGCTGGGCGTGCGTGCCGCCGCACAGCTCTTTGGCCCAGTCGCCGACCGAGACCACCCGGACCTCGTCGCCGTACTTCTCGCCGAACAGCGCGGTCGCCCCGACCGCCCGGGCCGCGGCCATCGACATGATCTCGGCGTGCACCGGCAAGTCGTCGATGAGCAGCTCGTTGACCCGCTGCTCGACGTCGGTCAGCACCGACGGTGGCACCGCGCCGGTGGCCGCGAAGTCGAACCGGAACCGGCCAGGCGCGTTCTCCGAGCCGGCCTGGGTCGCGGTCTCGCCCAGTGCCTCGCGGAACGCCTTGTGCACCATGTGGGTCGCGGTGTGCGCCCTGGAGATCGCCCGGCGGCGCTCCACGTCGACCTCGGCCAGTGCCCCCACGCCGAGTCCGATCTCGCCGGCCACCACCCGGGCCCGGTGCACGATCAGCCCGAGGACCGGGGTCTGGACGTCGGTGACCTCCACGTACGCGCCGTCGGCCAGCCGGATGATCCCGTGGTCGGCCAGCTGACCGCCACCCTCGGCGTAGAACGGGGTGCGGTCCAGCGTCAGCTCGACCTCGTCGCCCTCGACCGCGGTCTGGGCCAGCTCGCCGCCGACCAGCAGGCCGCGGACCGTGCCTTCGGTGACCACCTCCTGGTAGCCGGTGAACGCGGACGCCCCGGCGGTGCCGGCCAGCTCACGGTAGGCGCTCGGCTCGGCCGCACCCTGTTTGCGCCGGGCCGCGTCCGCCTTGGCCCGGCTGCGCTGGTCGGCCATCAGCCGGCGGAAGCCCTCCTCGTCCACGGACAGCCCGGCCTCGGCCGCC
Source organism: Sporichthyaceae bacterium (assembly GCA_022616375.1). Lineage (GTDB taxonomy): Bacteria > Actinomycetota > Actinomycetes > JAKEEW01 > JAKEEW01 > JAKEEW01. Next base: position 5,786 of record JAKEEW010000454.1, on the reverse strand, counting down.
ATCTCCAGGGTCAGGTCGATCGGGAAGCCGTAGGTGTCGTGCAGCCCGAACGCCTGCTCGCCGGGGAGCACGGTGCCACCCGCCTGCTTGATCTCCGAAACCGCCACGTCGAAGATCTGGGTGCCGGCCCGCAGGGTGCGCAGGAACGACGCCTCCTCGGCCTCGGCCACCGCGTGGATCCGCTGCGACTCGTGGGTGAGCTCCGGATACTGCGGAGACATCGCGGTGATACTGGTGTCCACCAGCTCGCGGATGGTCTGCTCGGGCGCGCCGAGCAGCCGCATATTGCGGATCACCCGGCGCATGATCCGGCGCAGCACGTAACCGCGCCCCTCATTGCCGGGGATGACCCCGTCCCCGATCAGCATCACCGCGGTTCTGGCGTGGTCGGCCACGATCCGCAACGACACGTCGGTGCGGTGCTCGCCACCGTACTTCTTCCCGGACAGCTCGCTGGCCCGGTCCAGGATCATCCGGGTGGTGTCGATCTCGTACAGGTTGTCCACGCTCTGCGACACCGTGGCCACCCGCTCCAGCCCGAGGCCGGTGTCGATGTTGCGGGCCGGCAGGTCGCCGAGGATCTCGAAATCGGTCTTGTTCGTGCCCGGACCACGCAGGTGCTGCATGAAGACCAGGTTCCAGATCTCCAGGTAGCGCTCCTCGTCGATGATCGGGCCGCCCTCCTTGCCATACTGCGGACCGCGGTCGTAGTAGATCTCCGAGCACGGGCCGGACGGGCCCGGCATCCCCATCGACCAGTAGTTGTCCTCCATGCCGCGCCGCTGGATCCGCTCTGGCGGCACCCCGACCTGCTTGGCCCAGATCTCGGCCGCCTCGTCGTCGTCGCGGAACACGGTGACCCAGAGGCGATCCTCCGGCAGCCCGTAGCCGCCGGCCGAGACCGGGCTGGTCACCAGCTCCCAGCCCAGCGGGATCGCGGTCTCCTTGAAGTAGTCGCCGAAGGCGAAGTTGCCGCACATCTGGAAGAACGTGTTGTGCCGCGCGGTCTTGCCGACCTCCTCGATGTCGGGGGTCCGCACACATTTCTGCACGCTGACCACCCGCGGGGCCGGCGGCGCCGCCTCTCCCAGGAAGTACGGCTTGAACGGCGCCATCCCGGCGTTGATCAGCAACAGGGTCGGGTCGTCCGCGATCAGCGACGCCGATGGCACGTGCAGGTGCCCGCGCTCGGCGAAGAACTGGATGAACCGGCGCCGGATCTCCGCCGAGCTCAGCGGTTCGGGAGTCGTCATCGCCGGCTCCCCCGATCCCCACCCAGGTCGCCGAAGATCTGCTCGGCCCGGTCCGACCAGGCGGCCCGCTCGGCCTCGGTCTGGCCGGGTCCCGCCATCAACTGGAGCAGCTCGTCTTCCTTTGACGCCGCGGCTGCCACCATGTCCTCGACGAACTCGCGGGCCAGCCCGCGGATGCCTTGGACCCCCTTGGAGACCGAGTCTCCGATCCCGGCCGGGGTGAACGCCCTGGCCTTACGGGACAGTTTCTGGACAACCAGGATCCCGGCGGCCGCACCAGCCGCGACCCAGAACATTCTGCGCATCATGTGCCTCTGATCCACCGTAACCGGCGACTCCGGCCGGCCGGTTCGTGCCTGCGACGACTCTGCCTACCTTGCCCGATGTGGGCGCGGTCCGCGCGCTCGAGCCAACCAAACCGGTTAGCGGGCGGACCGCCTGGCAGCTCGCCCGGCCTTCATTGTCTCGCGCACCTTCTTCTCCGCGTCGGCGCGGTGGCGCAGCTTGGCCGCCGTACGCAGCCCGTAGGCGAACGAGGCGATCTTGACTAGCGGTCCGCCGATCGTGTGCGTGAACGTCGAGGTCAGGGCATTGACGTTGGTGCTGACGCCGGCCAGGTTGGTGGTGATCGTGTCAACCTTGCCGAGCTGGGCGTTCGTGTGCGCCACGGTGTCGACCAGCTCGGTCAGCAACGGCACGGTATGCTCGGTCACGTTGCTGACCAGGACGGTGGTCTCCTTGAGCACCTTGGTCAGATGGACCAGCATGTAGGCGAGGAAGCAGACCAGGATCGCCCAGAACACGGCGATGATGATGCCCGCGACATCCCACGCTTCCACGGTGCCCTCCTCCTCGGGGAGATCCGACCCTACCGCGTGCCAGTGCGATCGATCGACTTGGTTAGGCACTGTCCGTGACGACGCCGAACCGCCCGTCCGGACCGCGCCGATGCCGCGCCGGTGCCGCCCGGAAGCGCGGCGAGGCTATTCGCCCGGTTCGTCCCCCCGCAGCGCGGCCCGGATCCGTTCGACCAGATCGGCGTAACGGGCCTCGGCGCCGTGCCTGGTCGGCTGGTAGTACTCCCGGTTCCTGACCGCCTCCGGGGCATACCTGGCGGCGGTGATCCCACCCGGCTGGTCGTGCGGATAGACGTATCCCTTGCCGTGCCCGAGCCGGCCGGCGGCCGAGTAGGACGCATCGCGCAGCTCCATCGGCACCGGACCGGCCAGGCCGGCCTTGACGTCGCCGAGCGCGGCGCCGAGCGCCTTGATGACCGCGTTGGACTTCGGCGCCAGGGACAGCGCGATCACGGCGTGCGCGAGTGTGATCCCGGCCTCCGGCAGGCCGATGAACGCGACCGCGTGGAAGGCCGCGATCGCGGTCTGCAGCGCGCTCGGATCGGCCAGGCCGATGTCCTCGCTGGCCAGGATGACCAGGCGGCGGGCGATGAACCGCGGGTCCTCGCCGGCCTCGACCATTCGGGCCAGGTAGTGCAGGGCGGCGTCCACGTCGCTGCCGCGCACCGACTTGATCAGCGCACTGGTGACGTCGTAGTGCTGGTCGCCCTCCCGGTCGTAGCGGATCGCGGCCCGGTCCATCGCCTGCTCGACGGTGGCCAGGTCGACCTCGTCGCGGCCGAGCGAGGTGGCGGCTCCGGCCGCTGCCTCCAGCACCGTCAGCGCACGCCTGGCGTCCCCGGCGCCGAGCCGGACGATGTGGTCGATCGCGTCCGGGCTGACCGTGACCCGATCGCCGAGACCGCGCTGGTCGGCGATGGCCCGGTCGAGCACGGTGCGGATCGCGGTCTCGTCCAGCGCCTCCAGCGTGAGCATCAGGCTGCGGGACAGCAGCGGGCTGATGATCGTGAAGTAGGGATTCTCGGTGGTGGCCGCGATCAGCGTGACCACCCGGTTTTCCACTCCTGGCAGCAGCGAGTCCTGCTGCGCCTTGGAGAAGCGGTGCACCTCGTCGAGGAACAGCACGGTCTCCCGCCCGGTCATGGCCAGCTCCCGGCGAGCCCGCTCCATCACCTCGCGGACGTCCTTGACTCCGGCGTTGACCGCGGACAGCTCTACGAACTCCCGATCGGTGGCCTGGCTGACCAGGTAGGCGAGCGTGGTCTTGCCCGAGCCCGGCGGCCCCCACAGGATGACCGAGCTCGGCGGCAGGTGCCCGTCCTTGCCCTCGACCAGCCGGTGCAGCGGCGAGCCGGCGACCAGCAGCCGATCCTGGCCGACCACCTCGTCGAGCGTGCGCGGCCGCATCTTCACCGCGAGCGGCGCGGCAGCCTGTGCGGCGGCGCGCTCGGCGTCGTCGAACAGACTCTCGCGCTGCTTGCGCGCAGACGGTCTCCCGTCGGTCATGTGCAGGAGCCTAGGCCGTGTCGCCGACACCGCCGTGGCTCGGCTACCCCTCCCGGCGGTCAGGTGCGCGGACGGATGCTCGTGATCGTGTCTTGCAGCCGCCGAGCGGTGTCGCTGACCGCCGCCAGATCCGCGTCGCGCACTGCGGTGTTCAGCACCTCGAGCTGCTCGTTCAGCCGGGCCAGATCGACCGGCTCGATGGCCGGCCCGACCCGGTCGCGGATGTAGTCGATCGCGAACAGATCACCGTTGACGTTCGCCTCGTTACGCGCGGCCGCATCCAGCAGCAACTGTGCGCACCACAGGTCGAACCGGGCCAGGTCGACCTCGACGACCGGGCGGTATCTGAGCTGGAGGTCCAGGCTCCAGCGCGCCGCTTCGATCGCCGCCTGGCCGGCCGGCGCCGCGCGGCGCCGGTCTATCGCACCGGCGAGCGCGCTCAACGCCCGATCCACCCGTCGCCCGATCATCGTCGGGACCGCACCGGTCCGGTAGCGCGCCCAGCTCGCGGTAGTCCGCCGGGCCGCCGCCGAGGCGGTCGCCCAGTCCCCGGACCGCACGGCTGCGAACGCCCGCAACGCGCCGTCGGACACCGCGGCCAGGTCGGCCGGCACGCCCGGGTCGAGCCGGTCGGTGGGCACCGCAAGCGCGAGCGCCTCCACGTCGTGGCCGTCAGAGGTGTAGAACTCGCCGTACTCAGGACCGAACGTCTTCTCCTCGGTGGCGTTGTCGGCCAGGTGGAACTCCTCGATCACCAGGCCGCCCGGGACCGGGCCCAGCGGCCCCTCCAACGTCCGGCCAACAGCTTTGACCGTGACCTCCTCGAACACCAGGCCGGGGATGTTCTCCGGCCGGTAGACGTCGCCAACCTTGGGCTGGCCAGGCATGATCATCGCGGCCGGGCCGTCCCGGCCGGCGATCCAGCTGCCGTGGGTGTCCACGATCGCGCCGTCGGCGAAGTTGAACACGTCCTCGCCGAAGTACCAGACCGACCCGTCGTCGGCCTGGGCGTACAGGTCGTAGGCAACCTCGTGGAGCCGTCCGCCGAGGAACGCGACGTACTGCGAGACCAGCGTCGGCACCGATCGGCCCTGCCATTCGATGATCCGGGTCCCGGGCAGCAGGGTCACCTCGGTGCGGAACGGCTGACCGTCAACCTCGCCGGCCAGCACGACCGACTCCTGTCTGGACACCGGGAAGAGCGGGTTCGTGATCGTGGTCGGGTTGCTGAACGTCGGCAGCGCGAGGTCGACCCGCCGGCTGTCCGGCGCGAGCCTGGCCGAGCTCACCGCCGGCTGCGGGATGGTTGCCGAGGAGCCTGGGCTGGCCGTGGATCCCGGGCTGGCCGAACCGGACCCGGCGGTCGAGTCGCCGGCCGACCCGGAGCCGGCCGAACACGCGGTCAGCAGCAGAGCTACCACCCCGAGCGCCGCCGCGCGGATCCTACGAGTCCTCGGCACCGGAACCGTCCTCGTCAGCCTCCGAGCCGACCACCGCGAACCGCTCGTCGAGATGCACCTCGACAACCCGGCCGTCCGGCAGCCGGACCTCGACGCCGTAGGCCGCGCCGTCGTCGCCGGTCTCGGTCTCGACCACCACGCCGCCACCGGTGTGCTCCAGCGCGGCCTGGCTGGCCCGCTCCAGGTTCGAACCGGACAGCGGTCGGTCGTTGTCGTTCGAGGCGATCGCCATGCCGGTGGTGCCGACGATCGCAGCCAGCGCCAGCGCACCGCCGGCGACGAGCAGCTGTGTGCGGTTCATGCCTACCTCCTGCGTGGGTTCGCTCTCGGTAGCCTGCGCGGTCGGCGATGAGAGGGCGGTGAACCGTAGATGAGAGGAGCTAGGCAGGGAACCGGAGCAGCACGACTGCGCCGCCACCGGGGACGTTGCGCGCCGACGCGTCGCCGCCGTGTGCTTGCGCGACGGCGCGGGCGATGGCCAGGCCGAGGCCGGTGCCGCCGGCTTCGCGTGACCGGGCCGTATCGGCTCGGGTGAACGGCTCGAACGCGTGCGGTAGGAACGACTCGGGGAAGCCGGGGCCGGTGTCTCGCACCTCGATGGTCAGGGCTTCGGCGTCGCAGGCGGCCCCGATCGTGACGTGCCCGCCCGGGGGCGTGTGTCGCAGCGCGTTGTCCAGCAGATTCGCCAGTGCCTGCCGGAGCCGGCGCGG
>JAKEEW010000058.1 GCA_022616375.1 Sporichthyaceae bacterium | reverse complement strand
GTGTCCGCGGCTACCAGGGCATCCACGTGATCGCCGCCGCCATCCGCAGCGCCAAGGACCCCACCAACCGCACCGACCTGCGCGACGCCCTGGCCAAGGTGCAGATGGCCGGAGCGGTCTACGGGCAGATCCGTTTCCAGAGCTGGCAGAACCTCAAGAACCAGGTTGTGCCGCCTGTGTACCTCGTCCAGATCGTCGGCGGCGACGTGAAGCTCGTCGCCACCGGCAACCCGCCCTACTAGCACCCCAGCCCGCACACGAGTCCAACGAGCGAGTCACACGAGGATGCGTCCCATGCCCATGCCTGCTGTTGAATTCGGGCTCGCGGTCGAGAACTTCACTCCCGCGGACAAGCACCCGAGCATCGAGCGGATCCTGGCCTACGCGGGCACCGCGGAGTCGCTCGGCTTCCGGTCGCTGTGGGTGTGGGACCACCTCTTCCTCGGCAAGCGCCGGCCGTTCCCGTTCCTCGAGTCGATGACCACCCTGGCGGCGCTGGCGACCCGCACCACCACCGTGACGCTGGGCACGGGCGTCCTGGTGCTGCCGCTGCGCAACCCGGTCCTGCTCGCCAAGGTGGCCGCGACCGTGGACCTCATCTCCGGCGGGCGGCTGGTCCTCGGCGTCGCGGCCGGCTGGTACGAGCGGGAGTTCCAGGCCTGTGGGGTCCCCTTCAAGGACCGGGGCCGGCTGTTCGAGCGGAACCTGACGATCCTCGACCGGCTCTGGCGCGAGGCGGAGGTGACCGGCACCTACGACGAGCTGGACCTACGGGGGGTGGTGATGCGGCCGCAACCGGCCAGCCAGCCCCGACCGCGAGTCCTCATCGGCGGCTACGTCGACCGGGTGCTCCGCCGCGTCGCGGCGCTGGGCGACGGCTGGCTCACCTACTTCTACACGCCGGGCAGCTTCCGCTCGGCCTGGGGCAGGATCCGCGACCTCGCCGCCGAGGCCGGCCGCGACCCTGGCGCGCTCAGCAACGTCGCGCAGGTCGCGATCTGCGTTTCCTCGTCCTACGAGGACGCCGACCGCCGGGTCCGGGAGTTCATCGCGGCGTCGTTCGACACCCCCGAGTGGAGCCAGGCC
>JAKEEW010000453.1 GCA_022616375.1 Sporichthyaceae bacterium | reverse complement strand
GTTCGGGTCGCTGTTCGCCCTCGCGCTGTTCCGGAGCCGGGCTCGGGAAGGCTGATGCCATACAGCTCGGCGAGGCGCTGACGCAGCGCCTGCTCGGGTAGGGCGCCGCGGTCGACGTGCAGCAGGCGGCCGTCCGCGTCGTACCAGGCGGTGAGTGGCATCGCGTCCAGGCCCTCCAGGGCCCGGTGTAGGTCGTTGCCGTCGGTGCCGATGTCGCGGGCGAGTGGCCACCAGGTGATGCCATGCCGCTCGGGCATGAGCATGCGGTCGCCGGTCTCCAGCGCGTTCACCCCGATGAAGGTGACCCGGCCGCGTAGCTGCTCGGATACCGCGGCGAACCCGGGCAGTTCCAGGTCGCACGCGGTGCACCAGGAGGCGAAGAAGTTGGCCACGACCGGGCGACCGCGGAAGTCGGCCAGCCGCACGTGCCCGGTCCCGTCGATACCCGGGAGATCCCAGGCCTCGGCGCTGCTGGAGTACCCGGGCGGGATCGGGCTGCTTCGAAACGCAAGGAAGCCGACCAGGGAGACCACTGCCGCGATGGCCGTGATGACCACCAGCCACCATCGGTTCGGGCCTGGGGTCGCCATCCGTTGAGTCATCCGAGGAACACCACCCAGTCGAGGCCGACGGCTCCCAAACCGCGCTGTAGCCAGCTGATGACTACGGTGAGCCGGTCGAATGCCAGCAACCCGCCGAAGATCACGAGCACGCTGGCGGAGGCGATCGTGATGCCTCGGCTGTGTCGCTTGGCCCATCCGAACACGCCGGTGAGCTGCCCGTAGAGCAGGCCGGCGGCCAGGAACGGCAGGCCAAGCCCGGCCGAGTAGACCGCCAGCAGCGCGGCGCCCCGACCGGCGCTGCCCTGCGCGGCCGCGATCGCGAGCACCGACCCCAGCACCGGCCCGATGCACGGGGTCCATCCGAATCCGAACGCCGCTCCGGCCACCGGTGCCGCGAACGGCCCGAAGCGGTGCAGGTCAGGGTGGAACCTGACCTCGCCCAGCAGCCGAGGCGAGCGCACGACCAGCGTGGCCAGCATGAGCAGGGCGAAACCGAGCACCACCAGCCCGGCGATCCGGGTGATGACGGCCTGGTTGCGGGCGAGCGTCGCGCCGACCGCGGAGGCGGTGGTGCCCAGCGCCACGAACACCGCGCCAAAGCCGGCGATGAACAGCGACGTGCTGCCGGCGATGCCCCACCGGCC
>JAKEEW010000452.1 GCA_022616375.1 Sporichthyaceae bacterium | reverse complement strand
TGAGGTTCGGCCCGGCTCGATGGGCCTGCCCATGCCGGGAGTCGAGGTCGCGCTGCTGGAGCGGGGGGAGGATGGTCGGGCCAGGGTGGACCATGACCGGGTACGGGTCATCGACTCCTCCGATGTGGACGGTGAACTGGCGTTGCGGCCGGGTTGGCCCTCGATGTTCCGCGGCTACCTGCACGCCGAGGACCGCTATGCGAAGTGCTTTGCCGGCGGCTGGTACCTCACCGGCGACCTGGCCCGCCGCGACTCCGACGGCTATATCTGGTTTGTCGGAAGGGCCGACGATGTCATCAAGTCGGCCGGGCACCTGATCGGCCCGTTCGAGGTGGAGTCGATCCTGATGGAGCACCCGGCGGTGGCCGAGGCGGGGGTCATCGGCAAGCCGGACCCGGTGGCCGGTGAGCTGGTCAAGGCGTTCATCACGCTGCGCCCCGGCTTTGCGGCCACCGACACCCTGCGCCTGGATCTGCTGGGCTTCGGCCGGCGCCGGCTGGGTGCGGTCGCCCCGAAGGAGATCGCCTTCGACCAGAACCTGCCGCATACCCGCAGTGGCAAGGTGATGCGGCGCCTGCTCAAGGCGCGGGAGCTTGGCCTGGACGAGGGTGACCTATCCACATTGGAGACCGTACGGTGACCACCACAACCATGCCCACCATGGTCGCTGCGGCCGCTGGCGACCTGGCCAGCCAGCCACGGGAGCTGCTGCACCAGATGCTGCGGATCCGCCGTTTTGAGGAGCGCTGCGTCGAGCTCTACAGCGCGCAGCACATCCGGGGTTTCCTGCACCTCTACATCGGGGAGGAGGCGGTGGCCGCCGGGGTGATGGCCGCGCTGACCCGCAGCGACGCGGTGGTGTCCACCTATCGCGAGCACGGGCACGCGCTGGCGCGGGGGGTCAGCGCCGAAGCCATCATGGCCGAGATGTATGGCCGGGTCACCGGGTGCAGCCGAGGCCGCGGCGGCTCCATGCACCTGTTCGACAAAGCTACCCGGTTCTATGGTGGCAACGCGATCGTCGGAGGCGGGCTGCCGCTGGCGGTGGGGCTGGCCCTGGCCGACCAGATGTGCCAGCGGCCGCTGGTGACCGCCTGCTTCTTCGGCGACGGTGCGGTGGCCGAGGGCGAGTTTCACGAGTGCCTCAACCTGGCCGCGCTCTGGCAGCTGCCGGTGCTGTTCTGCTGTGAGAACAACCTCTACGCGATGGGCACCCGCATCGACCGGGCTCAGGCCAACACTGACCTGCGCACCCGGGCCACCTCCTATGGGCTGACCTCGGTTGCGGTCGACGGCATGGATGTGCTGGCGGTGCACGCCGCGGCCGCTGAGGCGGTCGAGTCGGTGCGCGCCGGCGGTGGCCCATGCTTCCTGGAGCTGCAGACCTACCGGTTCCGGGCGCACTCGATGTATGACCCGGATCGCTACCGGGACAAGGCGGAGATCGCCCAGTGGCGCGCCCGCGACCCGATCGACGCCCTCGCCGGGCGGCTGCGCGACGCCGGTGAGCTCAGCGAGGCCGACCTGTCCGCGCTGGAGGCGGCGGTGGCGGCCGAGATCGAAGCCGCGGTGGCGGCGGCCGAGGCGGCTCCCGATGAAGCGGTGGCGGACCTGCATCGCTTTGTCTACTCCGAAGTACCTCGCGCCGGGATGGTGGACCATGGCTGAGCTGACCTATCGGGAGGCCGTCCGGGCGGCGATCCGGGCGGCGATGCGGGCCGACGATCGGGTGTTCCTCATGGGCGAGGACGTCGGCCCGTACGGCGGCAGCTTCGGGGTCAGCCTCGGGCTGCTGGAGGAGTTCGGGCCGGAGCGCGTCCGGGACACGC
>JAKEEW010000451.1 GCA_022616375.1 Sporichthyaceae bacterium | reverse complement strand
GGTGCTCGACAGCGAAACCGCCGAGGCCATCCCGACCGAGCGGGTCCGCTACGGCCAGCGGGTGACCGTGATCGCCCTCCCGTGCGACCCGGTCTGGCGCACCGCGCGCGGGCTCGAGATGGCCGGACCCCGCGCCTTCGGCTACGACTTCGACTACGTCCCGCTGGAGCAGCGCGGTGCTTGACCTCCGGCTCGGCATCGACGTCGGCGGGACCAACACCGACGCGGTGATCCTCGACCGGGACGACCGGATGCTGGCCAAGGCCAAGATCCCGAGCACGGTGGACGTGACCGGCGGGATCGAGCGGGTGGTCGACAGCGCGCTGAGCCGCCCCGGCGTCGCCAATTGGCGGATCACCCACGTGATGCTCGGCACCACCCACGCGACCAACGCGGTGCTGGAACGCCGCCGGCTCCGCCGGGTCGCGGTGCTGCGCATCGGCGGGCCCGCAACCCACGCGGTCCGGCCGCTGTACGGCTGGCCCGACGACCTTCGCGAGGCCGTCTCGGTCGGCGAGGCGATCGTGGACGGCGGCTTCGAGTTCGACGGCCGCGAGCTGTCCCGCTTCGACCGCGACGCCGCGGCCCGGTTCCTCGCCTCGATCGCGGGCCGGGCCGACGGCGTCGCCGTGGTGAGCGTGTTCGCGCCGGTGTCGGCCGCGCACGAGCTGGCCGCCGCGGAGCTGGTCCGCCAGGAGCTGGGTGACGTGCACGTGTCGCTCAGCCACCAGATCGGCTCGGTCGGGCTGCTCGAACGAGAGAACGCGACGGTGCTGAACGCCGCGCTGGTGGGCGTCGCGGAGGAGGTGGCGGACGCGCTGCGCCGGGCACTGGCCGCCCACGATCTCAAGCCGGTGCGGTACTTCGCCCAGAACGACGGCACCCTGATGGAGCTCGACTACGCGCTGCGCCACCCGGTGCTCACCATCGGCAGCGGCCCGGCCAACTCGATCCGCGGCGCGGCGTTCCTGACCGGCCGCGCCGACGCCCTGGTCGTCGACATCGGCGGCACCTCCACCGACGTGGGCATGCTGTCCGCCGGCTTCCCGCGGGAGTCGTCCCGGGGTGTCGAGATCGGCGGGGTCCAGACCAACTTCCGCATGCCCGACCTGGTCACGGTCGCGCTCGGCGGCGGCACCGTGGTCCACGACGACGGCCGCGCCCGCCACGGTCACGGCCACGGCCGGGTCCGGGTCGGCCCC
>JAKEEW010000057.1 GCA_022616375.1 Sporichthyaceae bacterium | reverse complement strand
TTGGCCATCAGCGTGCTGGCCTGCTCGAGGGTGTCCGCGCGCTGCCCGGCCGGGGCTTGGATCGCGACCGCCAGGCGGGGGGCATCGGTCGGGGTCCAGCTGCCGGCCAGGGCCGCGGCCAGGTTGCGCAGGTGGGCGGCGGCGGCGATCTCGGCGCGGGAAACCAGCAGGATCAGCTCGGCGTGCGAGAGTAGCCGCAGGGTGTCCTCGCCGGGGTTGATCCGCCCGCAGTCGGCGATGGCGTCGACCTCCCCCAGCCCGGCCAGGGCCTGCCCGAGTGGGGCCCACAAGGGACCGAGGGCGCGGCCCTGGCCGGCGTCGAGCACACCAAGCAGCACCGGCAGCCCGCCCGGGATGGGTTGGGTGTGCCCGGCCAGGTCGTCGGGTCTGGGGGCGGCGGTGGCCGCGGCGAGGCTGACCAGCCCGCGCGCCGGGTCTAACCCCAGTCGGTACAGCAGGGCGGTGCCGGCCGGGTCGGTTTCGGCCAGCAGCACCGGGCGAGGCCACACCGCCGCCAGTGCCAGCGCGGTGGTGGTGACCCCGGGGGAGCCGGTGGCCGAGCCGACGCAGACCAGGGTCACCGTGGCTCCTGCGCGACGAGCACGAGAGCGACCTGCCCGGCGGCGGAGGCCTGCGCCAGCAGGGGTCCCTCGTCGGTGGACACGATCACGGCGATCGAGGCGTCGCCGGCCAAGCCGTCGTCGCTGGGGCTGGTGACGACCGAGCCGATGCGCGCCCCGGCGGCCAGGATCCGCACCCCTTCGGGATTGCCGCCGCGCGGGGCGAACAGGGCGTTGACCCGATCGCCGACCTTCAGATCCGGTGGGTACTGTCCGGCCTGCAGCGCTAGCCCAATGACCACCTCGCCGGCCGCCGGCGGGGCGTCGGGGGTGAGCATGCCGCCGGTGAGCACGCTGCCCGCCTGCAAGTCGGACAGGGCGTAGTAGCCGCCGAGCTGGTCGCGTTCGTCCCACCGCACGTAGGCGATGCCGTCGTCGGGTGCCACGGTCACCGCCCGGATGTCGTCGTCGGCGATCTGGGAACCGGCGGGGATCCGGTTGGTGAGCTGGATGACATCGATGCGGTCGCCGGCGCTCTGCCAGGCAAGTACGCCGACTAGGCCGCCGACCAGGATCAGCAGCACCCCGAGCACAACTGCCGCCGGGTGGCGTTCGCGGTGCGCGACCGGTAACCGGGCCGGACCGGTGTTGGGCGGCGCGTGTCCTCGGGTGGTGGACATCGGCGCTGATCCCCTTCCCCTGTTCTGCCGCGGCCGGTCTAGCCGCCGTCGCGGACGATGGTCTGTAGTTCCTGGACCCTGATCGAGGTGGCGTCGGTGAACTGCCCATCCGGCAAGGTGCCTCCTGGGCCCCAGTTCGAGGTCCAGGTGACCGTCCACACCAGCGCGAAGTCGGCCGTGAACTCCAGTCCGGGCTCGCGGGCCGAGGAGCGGCCGAAGGTGATCGCACAGCTGGGTTCGGCGCCGCGCTGATAGGCGCGGAACAGCTCGGTGCACACCCCGTCGGATGGGGTGAGATCGGCGGGCAGGCCCAGCGGCAGCAGCAGCTTCGACGGGGTGGCTACGGCGTCCACGACCAGCGGGCCGGCCTGCGCGCGGACATGCCGCGGGCGGAACACCGTCGGGTCCAGCCACACCCAGGTGTCCAGGTGCACCGTCGACCGGGCGGCCGGGTTCAGCTCGACAACGGTGTCCGGCAGCACGACCGAATCGCGCGCGTACTGGGCCAGCTGCTCCGGGGTGAGCACCACGCCCGCGACCAGCGGCGCCGGCCCGGCGGCCGGCACCCAGATGAACGGATCTGGGTTGGCCAGGCGGAATGCGGTGATCGCCGACCAGTTCGAGCAGCTGGTGTAGAACCACAGACCGTCCTCGCCAGTGTGCGAAGACACCCGGCCCAGCCAGTCGGTTCGCCACGCCTCGATCAACGTCGGGATCGGCTCGGACTCGTTACGCGCCGCGTGCCAGATCCTGTTGATCAGATCCACCAGCTGACCTGGACCGTAGCCAGGCTGGTACCAGCATCGTGGCGGCGGCGGCGTGTTCGACCCCGCTAACGACCCCTCCCCCGGCCGCAGCTCCGCATCATCCGACGACAACGACACGCCCGCCTCAGCAGACAGGACCTGATCGACGAATGCCGCGCCGCCGGCCGGTCCCCCAATTTGGGCAGCGGCGCCAGATGGCATCAATGCAACCAGCGAGGCCGCGGCGGCAAGGCCAACCGTAGCGCGCAGGACTAGGCGTCGAAGTCGCACGCCGGGACATCTCCCTCTGAAACTACGGCGCTGACCTTCCACCGACCGTCCGTCAGGACAACGGACCGCGTTTCGCGCCAGAACGCCGGAACCGCCGGAGTGGGCCGGAGGGTTTCGCCAGTTGCAAGACGAGTGGGGTGCAGGTCGGTCTGGTCATCACAGAAGACCACTGTCGCGCTGTCGGACGTCACATCGGTGATCTCGAAGTCGAACAGCCGATCGGTTCCCGTAGCTCCGACTCCCCCATCGACGTACTGGCCCACGAAGTCTTTGAAGACAGTCTTCTCGGCCTCGCCTGTGACGTAGTCGCGGTACCGCACGGCCTGAAGGTCGCCGGCCGCCATGATCGCCCACTGGGCGCGCTGAACGTTGATAGCCGCGAGAACAGCAGAGTCCACCGCCTCGTCACCGGTCGGCTCCCAATCCGAGATGACCTTCAGCCCGGCCGGGAGGGGCACAAGGCCGTCACGCGTCGATGGCGACGGTTCCGGCGAGGTTGGTGGGCTACCTCCAGCCGGTGGAAGCCCGGGATTCTCCGAGCCATCGTCCGTACAGCCCACGAGGGCAGCCAGCGCGAGAACGCACGCGACGTAGGTGGCAGCTACTGACCGTCGAGCTCCCGCTGCTGCCACAGCGACCCCTCCTTCCCCGTCTGGCTGGAGCGAGTCCGCAATCGTTCAGAATCAGCAGACTACACGCTGAGTCAATCCACTTACAGCTCGTTACGGCGTGTCTGAGGCTTTCGTTACATGTTTGTCGGCTTAGTCGCCGGTCGACTTGAGCCGGCCAACCTTCGAGACAGTCTGCAAATGGTGCGGCAACGCTGAGATGATGCGCGCGTGGAGGCCCTCCGCGGTTTCGATCCAGAGCGGCTTCGGGGGCGTCGGCTCGAGCGAGGCTGGACCATGACAGACCTCGCGGTTGCCAGCGGTGTTCGCCGGCACCAGGTGTACATGTGGGAGGCGGGCGTGTTCGCACCCAGCCCCACCTCCCTGCGGCTGCTCAGCACAGCGCTCGACGCGGATCCGTTGTCGTTCCTGGTCGACGTCGATCCGGCCGCGCCATCGGTGTACGCGCTGCGCGTTCGCGCCGGGCTCGACCGCTCGATCCTGGCCGAACTCGTCGGTATCTCACGGCCCACCGTCTACCGACTCGAGCGAGGCCATCCAGTGCGACTCGATCAGGCCAAACTTGCACGACTGGCCGCAGCCGTCGGGGTAGGCGTATGCGAGGCATCGGCGGCGATCGCACGTACCCGGGAACGCGGGAACCCGGTCGGCCCGGTCTAAACGCGGGCCGCACGGTTCCGTACCATGCCGACGGGGCTGACTCCCGACCGGGGCCAGATGTCCCGGGCGTCGGGCCGTCGCTCCCTCCGTCAAGCTGCCGCCATGGCGAACCTGATTGATGCGGTGGCCGAGGGGCTAGGCCAGGTACACCAACCGTCTCGGCTGGCGCGCGAACGGAATGCGACTTACGAGACCCGGTTCGCCGGCCAGACATCCCGGGCTGTTCAGCTGCACCGGCGGCCACAGGTGGCCGTTGCGGCGGTATTCGGATACCTAAAGATCTTTCGGAAATTGAGTGAACCTGGCTCATAGGGAAAGGCCGGTGTGGGCGAGGAAGGCGAAACAGAGCTGGTAGCTGCTGCCGACCCGTTCCA
>JAKEEW010000450.1 GCA_022616375.1 Sporichthyaceae bacterium | reverse complement strand
GATACGGGCCGGATCCGTCGCGGGTCTGATCCCGGTTCGGTAACGGATCGGTGCCAGCGTGAAAAACGGACAAAGTTAGCCGACCCCTACCCCTTGATCCGGGGGTGGAAGTGGCGGCACGCTCTGCGCAAGTCAACCAGCGAGTAACTACCAGGCAACCTTTCAGCGACCACAGCCAGGACGGCGCAAGAACGTGCTTGCCGTTGCGAACCTCGAAGTTGTGTACGACGACGTCATGCTGGTGCTGCGGGGGGTCAGCATCCAGGTGCCGGCCGGTCGGATCGTCGCGCTGCTCGGCGCCAACGGCGCCGGCAAAACCACCCTGCTGCGCGCCCTGTCCGGGCTGCTCGACCTGCACGACGGCGAGATCACCAAAGGCACCGTCACGCTCGACGGCAAACCCATCCACGAGCTCAAGCCGGCCGCCATCGTCCGGCGCGGGGTCAAGCAGGTGCTTGAGGGGCGCCGGGTGTTCGCCGAGCTCACCGTCGAGGAGAACTTGAAGGTTGGCGGCTACGTCGGCGGCACCAGCGCCGCGATGGACCGGGTGTTCGACCTGTTCCCGGTGTTGCGAGCCCGTCGTCGGCAACCGGCCGGCTACCTGTCCGGCGGTGAGCAGCAGATGCTGGCAATGGGCCGGGCGCTGATGTCCGACCCGAAATACCTGCTCCTGGACGAGCCGAGCCTGGGACTCGCCCCCCGACTGGTCGGTCAGGTCAAGGAGCTCATCCTGCGGATCAACGAGCAGGGCACCGCAGTGCTGCTGGTGGAGCAGAACGCCACCATGGCGCTGTCCATCGCCGAGCACGGCTACGTGCTGGAGACCGGCCAGGTCGTGATGGACAAACCGGCCCGTGAGCTGCTCGAGGACGAGGACATCCGCGAGTTCTACCTCGGCCTGCGGCCGGAGGGCACGGCCCGCTCGTTCCGCGACGTCAAGCACTACAAGCGGCGCAAGCGGTGGCTGTCGTGAGCGGCGAGCCCGTCCTTGCGGTCGAGGATGTCAGCCTGTCCTTCGCCGGAGTCCGCGCCGTGGACGGGGTGTCCTTCGAGGTAGCCGCGCACGAGCTGTTCGCGATCATCGGACCGAACGGGGCCGGGAAGACCTCGCTGTTCAACGTGATCTCCGGGGTGTACCGGCCGGACCGGGGCCGGGTCCGGTTCCTCGGCACCGATCTGGTCGGGCGGCCACCGCACCGGATCGCCGCGCTCGGCGTGGCCCGGACGTTCCAGAACGTCGAGCTGTTCGCCCACCTGACCGTGCTGGACAACCTCATGCTCGGCCGGCACCACCACCTGCGGTACGGCTCGCTGGCCGCGCTGGCCTGGATCGGCCGGGCCCGCCGGTCCGAGCTGGCCAACCGGGGCGCGGTCGAGGAGGTCATCGACTTCCTCGAGCTCGAGCAGTGGCGCCGGTATCCGGTCGGCCTGGTGCCGTTCGGCGTGCAGAAGCGCGTGGAGCTCGGCCGGGCACTGGCCATGGAACCGAAGCTGCTGATGCTGGACGAGCCGGTAGCCGGGATGAACCTCGAAGAAACCGAGGACATGGCCCGCTACATCCTGGACATTAGGGATGAGCTCGACATCCCGATGATCCTGGTCGAGCACGATATGGGGTTGGTCATGGATCTGGCCGATCGGGTCCTGGCCATCGACTTCGGGGTGCCGATCGCGCTCGGCACGCCGGCCGAGATCCAGGTCGACCCCGCGGTGATCCAGGCGTATCTCGGAGCGGAGCAAGCCCTATGACCGCGACCACGACGGTAACCGAATCCCCGCGGACCGAGACCACCACGATCGTGACCCGGGTCCGCGACCGGGCGCAGCGCACCCCGCACAAGGTGGCGATGCGGGAAAAGGACCTCGGGGTCTGGCAGGAAGTGACCTGGGCCGACTACTGGGACCGGATCCAGCTGGTCGGGCACGCGTTACTGGCACTCGGGATCGAGCCGGGCGACCGGGTCGCCATCCACTCCGAGAACCGCAGGGAGTGGCTGTACTGCGATCTGGGCACGGTCGCGGTCCGGGCCAGCACGGTCGGCCTCTACCCCACCAACCCGCCGTCGGAGGTCGCTTACCTGCTCGGCCACTCCGGCGCCAAGGTGCTCATCGCCGAGGACCAGGAGCAGCTGGACAAGGCGCTCGCGGTGCTCGACCAGCTCCCCGACCTCAAGCACGTGGTCTACCTGGAGCCGCGCGGCATCCGGCACCGCTACTCCGACTCCCAGCTGCTGTCCTGGACCGAGCTGCTCGAGCTGGGCGCGGCCCACCGCGCGGAACACCCGGACGCGGTGCAGGAGCGGATCGCCCAGGCCGGTCCGGGCGACATCATGACGCTGATCTACACCTCAGGGACCACCGGCCCGCCCAAGGGCGTGATGCTCTCGGTCGCGAACATCGAGTACGCGGTGGACGCCCTGGTGCTCTCCGGTGGGTTCACCGACCCGGCGCCCAGTGATGCCGACCTGTCGGTGTCCTACCTGCCGCTGTGCCACGTCGCCGAGCGCATCTTCACCACCTGGTTCAACTCCGCGGCCGGGGTGCAGGTCAACTTCGCCGAATCGGTCAACACGGTGGTCGCCAACCTACGTGAGGTACAGCCGACCATCCTGTTCGGGGTGCCGCGGATCTGGGAGAAGGTGCTGGCCTCGGTCTACGCCAGGCTGTACGCGGCGACCCGGCTCAAGCGGGCCAACGCCAAGTTCTGGCTGAAGGTGGCCGGCGGGATCGGCGACACGCTGGTCCGCACCGGCGGCCGGCACACCGCGAGCACTCGGCTGCGCTACGCGGTCGGCTGGCTGATGTGCTACCGGGCGCTGCGGGAGCGGATCGGGATGCGCCGGGTCCGCTACGCCGCATCCGGCGCCGCCCCGATCGCGCCGGACGTGCTGAAGTTCTTCATGGGCATCGGCGTGCCGATGCACGAGGTGTACGGCATGACCGAGAACAGCGCGGTCGCCACCGCGAACCGCCCCGGCAACATCAAGCTCGGCACGGTCGGCGAACCGCACCACGGGGTCGAGCTGCGCATCGACGAGCGGACCGGGGAGATCCTCACCAGGCACCCCGGCGTGCTGGTCGGCTACTGGCGCGATCCCGAGGCCACCGCGGCGGTCAAGGATCCGGGCGGCTGGCTACACACCGGCGACGTCGGCGAATGGGTGGACGGCACCCATGTGAAGATCACCGACCGGATGAAGGACATCGTCATCACCGCTGGCGGTAAGAACGTCGCCCCGTCCGAGATCGAGAACGCGCTCAAGGCCTCCCCCTACATCAAGGAAGCGGTCGTCATCGGCGACCGCCGCCCGTATCTGACCGCGCTGGTCGGCATCGAGATCGACACCGTCGGCGACTGGGCGCAGCGGCGCGGGCTGCCCTACACCACCTATCGCGACCTCGGCGACAAGGCCGACGTCAAGCGGCTGGTCCAGGACGTGATCGACGCGGTCAACGCCAGGCACGCCACGGTGGAACAGGTCAAGGACTTCCGGATGCTGCCCAAGGAGCTCGACCACGAGGACGGCGAGCTCACCGCGACCCAGAAGGTCAAGCGCACCGCCATCACCACGATGTTCGCCGACCTGGTCGAGTCGATGTATTCGGAATCGGGAGCACGCCGGTGACCGAGCTGGTCCAGACCGTCGTCCGTGGCCTCGGCAGCGGCTCGATCTACGCGCTCCTCGCGGTCGGGTTCGTCATCGTCTACAAGTCCATGCGCATCATCAGCTTCGCCCAACCGGCGCTGATGCTCGCCGGCGCGGTGCTGGTCAGCTACCTGGCCGGGCCGGTCGGGTTCTACGTCGCGGTGCTGCTCAGTGCGCTGGGGATCGCGATCCTCGGCCTCGGTATCGAGCGGACCGCGATCCGGCCGCTGGTTGGCCGTCCGATCTTCGTGATCGCGATCGTCACGATCGGCATCGACATCGTGGTGCGGGTGGTGGTCAACGGCTACATCGGCCTGGACGTGCGCCAGGTCGGTGACCCGTGGGGGCTGCGCACCGTGTCGGTCGTGGGCGCCGCGGTCCAGCAGCGGTATCTGGCGATGATCGTGGTGACGCTGCTGCTGGTCGGCGCGCTGTTCGCGTTCTTCCGCTACACCAGGCTCGGGCTGGCCATGCGGGCCGCCTCGTTCGACCAGGAGGCGGCGCTGGCCCAGGGCGTGTCGGTCGGGCTGGTATTCGCTACCTCCTGGGCGATGGCCGGCGCGCTGGCCGCGGTGGCCGGCGCGTTCGTCGGCACCGGGGCCGGGATCGACCAGTCCACCTGGATCATCGCGTTCAAGGCCCTGCCGGCGATCATCCTCGGCGGTCTGGATTCGCTGGAGGGCGCCGTGGTCGGCGGCCTCGCGGTCGGGTTGGTCGAGTCGCTGGTAGCCACCTATCAGCAGGACGCCGCGCCCTGGCTCGGGCAGAACTTCGCGGTGGTCTCGCCGTACCTGCTCATGCTGCTGGTCCTGCTGGTCAAGCCGTACGGCTTGTTCGGCACCAGGGAGGTCGAACGGGTATGAGCACCCCGCGGCACCGCTCGCGCTCCCACCGGGACCGCACATGACCGGCATCGCCGAGCAGACCCGGGCCGTTCCGCCGCCGGATCCCGGCCGCCCCGCGCGGCACCGGCGCCCGTGGGGCCGGCCCGGGCTGTATCTGAGCTACGGGCAGGACATGGCCCTGCTCAACACCCGGCCGAAGCGCACCGCGGTGCTCGCGCTGGTGATCCTGGCCGCGTTGATGCCGTTCTCGATGCCCGACAACCTGCTGCACTTGCTCACGCTCGGGTTCGTCGCCGCGATCGGCGCGATCGGGCTCAACCTGGTGACCGGGTACGCCGGGCAGATCTCGCTCGGGCACGCATTCTTCCTCGGGATCGGCGCCTACACCGCCGCGGTGATCTCCGGCGATCCGGACGGCCGGACCACCGGGTTCGGCATCACGTTCCTGCCGCTCTGGCTGCTCGCCTCCGGCGTGGTGGCCGGGCTCGCCGGGCTGCTGGTCGCTCCCTTGGCGCTTCGGCTGCGTGGACTGTACCTGGCCATCGTCACGCTCGGCCTGGTCTTCCTCGGACTGCACATCTTCCGGGAGTGGGACTCCATCACCGGCGGTCCCGGGCTCGGCCGGCCCGGAGCGATCCCCGAGATGTTCGGGGTCAACTTCGCCGATGACGGGCCCGGCATGACCAGCGACCAGAAGCTCTACCTGCTGGCCCTGGTGCTGATGGTGGTGTTCGCGCTGGCCGCGGCGAACCTGGCCAGGTCGAAGGTGGGTCGGGCGTTCGCCGCGGTGCGAGACCGGGACATGGCCGCGTCGATCATCGGGGTCAGCCTGACCAGGTACAAGATGCTCGCGTTCGCGATCTCCTCGTTCTACGCGGGCTGCGCCGGAGCGCTGACCACCATGGTGATCGGCTTCTTCGACCCGAGCTCGTGGAACCTGCTGCTGTCGATCCAGTTCCTGGCCATGGTGCTGATCGGCGGAGCCGGCACGATCTCCGGCTCGATCATGGGAGCGCTGTTCATCACACTGCTCCCCCGGCTGACCAGAGAGCTGCCGGCGCTGATGCCGTTCATCAGCGACAGCGTCACCGACATGCCCAACATCTTCCAGGTCGAGACGGTGCTGTACGGCCTGCTGATCATAGGGTTCCTGATCTTCGAGCCGCGCGGCCTGTACGGGGTCTGGGTTCGATCCCGCAACTACTGGAAGAGCTGGCCATTCTCGTACTAGCCGGCGACTCGACGAGCGATCCACTTGGTGCGACTAGGAGGAAAAATGAGAGCACGGAGCGGGCTGGTGGTCGCCGTCGCGGCCACCGTGGCCCTCGCCTTAACCGGCTGCCGTGGTCAGGACGATGAGGTCACCACCGGCGCCGGGGTGACCGCGGAAGCCTGTCCGAACGCGGTGAACGCGGACAACGGCTGCATCTATCTCGGGACCATCTCCGACCTGACCGTCGGTCCGTTCGCGCCGCTCGCGGTGCCGATCACGGAGGCGCAGAAGGCGTTCTGGAACCGGGTCAACACCGCCGGCGGGATCGGTGGCTACGACATCGACGTCACCACCTACGTCCGGGACAACAAGTACGACCCGCAGGTGCACAACCAGGTCTACCAGGAGATCAAGGGCAATGTGCTGGCCCTGGCCCAGACCCTCGGTTCGCCCACCACCGCGGCGATCATCGATGACCTGAAGCGGGAGAACATCGTCAGCGTGCCGGCCTCGTGGACCTCGGCCTGGGAGTTCGAGGACGTCATCATCGAGTCCGGTGCCAACTACTGCTACGAGTCGATGAACGCGGTCGACTACGCGGTAGAGAACTTCGCGTCCAAGTCGGTCATGGCCGTGCACTGGCCTGGCGACTACGGCGCGGACGCCGCGTTCGGCGCCAAGGTGGCCGCCGAGGCACGCGGGCTGACGTTCACCGACGTGGAGACTCAGCCCGGTCCGGACAACCAGGCCGGCGCGATCCAGTCGGTGGTGACCGAGAAGCCCGACCTGGTCATCATCACCACCAGCCCGACCGACGCGGCCGCCATCATCGGCAACGCCGCAGCGGGCGGCTACACCGGCAAGTTCATCGGCACCAGCCCGACCTGGAACCCGGCACTGCTGCAGAGCCCGGCCGCGGAAGCGTTCAAGGGCCTGTACCTGCAGTCCGGGCCGTGGCAGTCGTTCGGCGCGACCACCCCAGGCCACCAGGCCATGCGGGCCGCGCTCGGCGACGTGCAGCCCAGTGACGGCTACACCGCAGGGTGGGTGTGGTCCTACCCGCTGAAGGCCGCGCTGGAGAAGGCCGCCGAGGACGGCGACCTGACCCGCACCGGTGTGCTCAACGCGGTCAAGTCGCTGACCACCGTGGACTACGAGGGCATGCTCCCGGCCGACGCCGGCAACTTCGGCAGCGGCGGCGGCAGCGCCTTCCGGTCCAGTGTGATCAGCAAGGTGGACGAGACCGCGCCTACCGGCGTCTCGGTGGTCCAGGACCTGTTCGTCGGTCCGACCGCGCAGGGCTACAACCTGGAGCAGCCCTGCTTCCCGCAGCTGTAGAGCTTGTCTCGCGTTAGCGGTCAACAGTTACGGAGGGGATCCCCGGCTTCGCCCGGGGATCCCCTCCCACTTTTCCTGATCATTACCGGCGTTCTGTGCAGTTGATCACCCAATTTGGGTAGTTTGTCTGCGCAGAACGCCAGTAATGATCGCGGAACTGCGGGGTGGTGGCGGCTAGCGGGGTAGGTCGAGCACG
>JAKEEW010000449.1 GCA_022616375.1 Sporichthyaceae bacterium | reverse complement strand
GCTGCAGTCGCGGTGAGCGGGTCGCTTACGGTTCGTCGGTGGTTGATGAGTTCGCCGAGCGGTACGCCGGCCAGATCACCGGTTCGTACGACTGTGTGGACCGGATCGTGCTCAACGCGTACTTCCCGCTGGGGCACAGCCCGGGTTGGTTCCGTACGTGGTGGCGGCGGCTGCACGACGGCTCGGATGAGCTGCTGGACAACAACCACCTGATGCGCTTCGCCGGGCGCATCGCTCGGCGGGTGCGGGCCTGGGCGGCCGCCGGCGGGGTGCCGGTGATCGACTGCAAAGCGGGCGAGCGTAAGCACGAGATCGCCGAGCGGTACCTGGCCGAGCATCCGGTGGCCGGCCCGGCGCTGTTCCTGGTCCTGGTGTCGAAGGCGCCGGCGACCGTGTGGGACGTGCGCCGCTCCGAGGCCGGGGTGCTGGTCAACCTCAAGAAGCGCAAGGCCACCTATGTCAACCACTACTCGTTTCACATCATGGACCCGCAGTGGGGCCATGTGACGATCAAGATGTCGGGTCACCCGCCGTTCGGGGCGCAGGTGATCCTCAACGGCCACGAGTACGTGGCCCGGGCCGCGCAGGCGGCCGGGGTAGGTTTGGCGATGGAGGGCAACTGCTTCACCGCGGTTTCCGACCCGCGGGCTCTGGCTCAGCTCGCAGACACCTTGTCGCAGCATGCGGCCATAGGGCGGCTGAGCCAGGTCTGTGACCGGTGGATCTACACCTGCCTGTGCTTCGGCCTCAACCTCGACGAGCAGGAGCGCAGCGGCTTTCGCTACGACTACTCCATCTACCAGGTTGAGTACAGTCGTAACTTGCTGTTCCGTTCCGGTGCTCAGATGGACCGGGTCTTCGACACCGTGGTCGACCGCACCCGGACCCGGTTGGACGTGCCGGTCCTGCGCACCCTGTTCGGGGCCAAGGCCCGGCCCCACCGCGACCGCGGCGACGGACCGCCTCGGCTGGCAGTCGTGATCGAGACACCTGCGTATGACCTGACCATCTTCAAAGTCCACTTTGGGCGGTTGACGTTGAAGGGCTATACCAAAGGCGAACGCGTGCTGCGTTTCGAGGCGATCGTGCACAACACCAAAGAGCTGGGTTGCGGCCGAGCGATCGACAAGTTCCCCACCATCGTCACCAAGCTGGCCGGCATGGTGCACCGGTTCTGCACCACACTCGACTGCGTCGATATTGGCTTCCTGCCCGACGGCATCCTCGACCACCTTCCC
Organism: Sporichthyaceae bacterium; assembly: GCA_022616375.1. GTDB lineage: Bacteria > Actinomycetota > Actinomycetes > JAKEEW01 > JAKEEW01 > JAKEEW01. The sequence goes on along the minus strand of JAKEEW010000449.1, from coordinate 138 downwards.
CAGCCCAGCCAGGTCGGCGCCACCAGGGTCGGCGGCGTCGACCTGAACAAGCCCCGGCTGCGCGTCGCGCTCGCCGCCGTGCTCGCCCTGTCGGCCGCTCCCGGCGGGTTCACCGTCGCCGACCTCACAGCCAAGGTC
>JAKEEW010000056.1 GCA_022616375.1 Sporichthyaceae bacterium | reverse complement strand
GGCTGCTGAAATCCTGCGGGTGTGCAGGGTGAGGTTGGTCGGCAGCGGGAGCTGCTTGATGTGGAGTCGGTCGCTGGGCATCTGCTGGTGGCCGGGGGCGTGTTCGCGTTTCTGGCTGAGCATCGGCACCGGTTGTTCCCGGCGGAGATGTTCGCCGACCTGTTCCCGTCGGGCCGGGGGCGCCCGTCGATCCCGCCGGAGGTGATCGCCTCGGTGATCGTGCTGCAGACCCTGCACGGCTATTCCGATCGTGAGGCTGCGGACGCGGTGACGTTCGACCTGCGGTGGAAGGCGGCATGCGGGTATGCGGTCGACGCGGCCGGGTTTCACCCGACGACGTTGACCTATTGGCGGCGCCGGTTGGCGGCCAGTGACCGCCCGCAGCGGATCTTCGAGGCGGTCCGCGATGTGGTCACCGCGACGGGTGCGGTCGCGGGCAAGCACCGGCGTGCCCTGGATTCCACGGCCCTCGATGACGCGGTCGCCCGGCAGGACACGATCACCCAGCTGATCGCCTCGATCCGTCGGGTCGGCCGTGCGGTTGCAGGCGCGAAGGACCTGATGGCGGCTCACTGCATGCGGCTGGCGGCGTTGACCGGGCAGGACTATTCGGCGACTGGCAAGCCCCGGATCGCGTGGGACGACCAGGCGGCCGGTGACGAGCTGGTCTGCGCGCTGGTCGGCGACGCGCTGGCCCTGCTCGCCGCCCTCGACATCGAGCGGATCACCGAAGCGGGTGGGAAGCCCGCTGAGGCGGTCGCACTCCTGGCGCTGGTCGCCGGGCAGGAGTCGAGCCCGACGAGGGCTCCGATGGCAGCCACGGCCGGTGGCGGATCGCCCGCCGCACTGCCCCGGACCGGATGATCTCCACCGTCGACCCCGACACCCGGCACGCCCACAAGACCCGGGAACGCCGCCAGGACGGGTTCAAGGCCCACCTGGTGGTCGAACCCGACACCGGCCTGACCACCGCGGTCAAGCTGACCAAGGCCAACGGGCCGGAGAACTCCGACGCGACCGTGGGCGCCGAACTCGTGGTCGCCGACCCCACCATTGATGACTCGACCCGGGAACCGGTCGGGGTGCTGGGTGACTCCGCCTACGCCACCGGCGAGATGCTGCGCGTGCTGGACGCCAAGAAGTGGACGCCGCCGCTCAAGCCCTGGCCGCTCCGGCCCGCGGTCGAGGGTGGGTTCACCATCGACGACTTCACCCACGATCCCGACGCCGGCACCCTGACCTGTCCGGCAGGTGTGACCAGGCGCCTCACAGCGCAACGTCGCGCGGTCTTCAAAAGCGCCTGCAGCGGCTGCCCGCTGCGCAAGCAGTGCACCACAGCCGCCGACGGCCGCACCATCAAGGTTCACCAGCACGATCTGCTGCAACGCGCACACCGCAAGCGTGCCGAAGACGAAGGATTCCAGGTCACCTACCGGACCAACCGGCCGATGGTCGAACGATCGATCGCCTGGCTCACCCGCGGCAACCGGCGCGTGCCCTACCGCGGCATCGAGAAGAACAACAACTGGCTCCACCACCGCGTCGCAGCCCTCAACCTACGCCGACTCTTGACCATGGGACTCACCGTCCAGAACGGAGCCTGGGCACTGGCGTGAGCCAGCACCGTCGACGGTTGCGGCACAGCCGTACGGCCACCGCGATCGCCCTCAGGCCGGCCGAACACCCCCCGTCGCACCCCAGAGTGCTGACCCACACTCGCCGCTCGACGACCCCCAGCGGCGATCCGCCCGCCGCCCACACCATCACCCACGCGAGGATGACGCCTTGTTCAGCAGTCTCCTAGAGCCGGACCACCGAACGCAGCACCTCGCCGGCGCGCATCTTGTCGACTGCCGCTTCCACCCCGTCCAGCCCGATCGTCTCGGTGACGAACTTGTCCAGCGGCAGCCGGCCCTGCAGGTAGAGATCGATCAGCATCGGGAAGTCGCGGGAGGGCAGGCAGTCGCCGTACCAGGACGACTTGACCGCGCCGCCGCGGGAGAACACATCGAGCAGCGGTATCTCCAGAGTCATCTCGGGGGTGGGCACGCCCACCAGGACGACGGTGCCGGCGTGGTCGCGGGCGTAGAACGCCTGCTTGAACGTCTCCGGCCGGCCGACCGCCTCGATCACCACGTCGGCCCCGTGCCCTCGGGTGCGCTCACGGATCGCCTCGACCGGATCGGTCTCGCGCGCGTTCACCACGTGGGTGGCGCCGATCTCGCGGGCCCAGTCCAGCTTCCGCTGGTCCAGGTCGACCGCGATGATGGTGTGCGCGTCGGCCAGCCGGGCGCCGGCGATGGCACCGTTGCCGACGCCGCCGCAACCGATGACCGCAACGCTGTCCGAGCGAGACACCGCGCCGGTGTTGATCGCCGCACCGATCCCGGCCATCACCCCGCAGCCGAGCAGCCCGCTCACCTCGGGTCCGGCGGCCGGATCGACCTTCGTGCACTGGCCGGCCGCGACCAGCGTCCGCTCCGCGAACGCGCCGATGCCAAGCGCCGGGGACAGCCGGGTCCCGTCGGCCAGCGTCATCGGCTGCCTCGCGTTGTGGGTGTTGAAGCAGTACCAGGGCCGGCCGCGCCGGCAGGACCGGCACCGCCCGCAGACCGCGCGCCAGTTCAGCACCACGAAGTCGCCGGGCTTGACCTCGGTGACCCCCGGACCGACGTCGGCTATCACGCCGGCAGCCTCGTGCCCGAGCAGGAACGGGAAGTCGGCGCTGATCCCGCCCTCCCGGTAGTGCAGATCGGTGTGGCAAACCCCGCAGGCCTGGATGTCCACCAGCGCTTCGCCCGGACCGGGATCGGGCACCAGGATCGTCTCCATCCGGACCGGGGCGCCTTTGGCGCCGGCGACCACACCTCTGACCTCGTGCGTCATGGTCGGTGTCTACCTCTCGGTTGGTCTGGAGCGGTCCGACCGCTGGCCGATGACCGCCAAGCTCGCGGTGACCTCTTGCCCGGAATCGGCGCATCCGAGCGCGTGCCATTACCCGTTCGGCCGAAGTCCTGGCTGGTGACCACCGAGTAAACCCGATCTAGGGCAGGGAGGCGTGTTGTGTCAGGGATACACCGTTCGATACGCCGGCTGGTGGTCGTGGTGACCGCGGCGAGCCTGGCCGGCGCGTTGCCGGCCATCCCGGCCAGCGCCAAGCCGACGCCTGGCCCACCGCAGGCCGTGTTCGATCGCTGGACCGACCAGGCGGACTTCGCGGCCGGCCAGAGCGAGGGAGTGGTCGCCTCGGCCACCGCGCTGGAGTTCGAGCACGCGATCGGCCAGCTCCGCTACGACGACCCGTTCGGGCACCCGAGCCGGGACTGGGACTACGCCCGCTGGACCTCGCCGGTGCAGCCGGTCGGCTTCGACGCCACCGAGCTCGTCGCCTCGTGGACCGCGAACGCCCCGGCCGGCACCTGGCTGCAGGTAGAGATGCGGGCCACTGCTGCCGGCACTCAGTCGAAGTGGTACATCCTGGGCCGCTGGGCCGGCGACGACGAATACCTGCACCGGACCTCGGTGCCCAGCCAAGGCGACTCCGACGGCTTCGTGGCGGTGGACACGTTCGTCGCGGCCGACGACCGGCAGTTCTCGCACTACCAGCTGCGGGTCACGCTGTACCGGCTGGCCGGAACGACCCGGCAAATCGCGCTGCGCACGCTCGGCGCGATGGCCTCGAACGTGCCGGCGAACCGGAAGATCGATCAGGCCAGCCCGCTCGGTGGCGCGCAGGGCATCGAGCTTGCGGTGCCGCGCTACTCGCAGGAGATCCACGTCGGCGAGTATCCGCAGTGGGACGGTGGCGGCGAGGCCTGGTGCAGCCCCACCTCCACCTCGATGGTGCTGGCCTACTGGAACAGCGGTCCGACGCCCGAGGACTACGCCTGGGTGAACCCGGCCTTCGCCGATCCCTGGGTCGACCACGCGGCTCGCGGCACCTACGACTACGCGTACGAGGGGGCCGGCAACTGGCCGTTCAACCCGGCCTACGCCGGCCAATACGGCACCGACGGGTTCGTGACCCGGCTGCGCTCGCTGACCGAGGTCGAGCAGTTCATCAAGGCCGGTATCCCGCTCATCACGTCGCAGTCGTTCAAGGCCAACGAGCTGCCTGGTGCCGGCTACAGCACCAGCGGCCACCTCATGGTGATCATCGGATTCACCGGGTCCGGCGACGTGATCGCCAACGACCCGGCCGCACCGAACAATGCCGCGGTCCGGCATGTCTACCCGCGGCTCAACTTCGAGCGGGTCTGGCAGCAAAGCAGCGGCGGCATCGTCTACGTCATCGCGCCGCCTGGTCACGCGCTACCGCCGCACGTCGCGGGCGTGGATCAGAACTGGTGATCACGCCGACCGGCCGACCTGGCCGGGACCCGGCCGGGACCCGGCCTAGTCGGGCGGCCCGATCGGATCGGGGCCACCGTCCGCTGCGAGGATGAACCGGGTCGGGGCGGAAACCGCGCTGATCCAAAGCGGATGAGCTCGACCCGATGGCCATCGCGCGGCAGAAGGAGCAGGTATGACCACCGCCGGATACGGCACCTGGGACTCACCGATCACCGCGGCGGTGGCCCGCGACGACGGCATGCCGGGCTGGGTCGCGATCGTCGACGACGAGCTGTGGTGGGACGAGCCGCGCCCGGAACAGGGCGGCCGGCGGGTCGTGGTCGCCCGGTCCGGCGAAGGCGACGTCCGCGAACTGCTGCCGCCGGGCTGGAATGCGCGCAATCGGGTCATCGAATACGGCGGCCGGGCCTGGCTCGCCGGGTCTCACCGCGAGCTGGTCTTCACGAACTGGGACGACCAGCGGCTCTACCTGCACGACCCGAGCGGCCCCGGCGGCCCTGGCGGCCCTGGCGGCCCTGGCGGCCCTGGCGGCCCTGGCGGCCCTGGCGGCCCTGGCGGCCCTGGCGGTTCCGGCGGCGAGCCGCGACCGTTGACCCCGCCGGCCGGCGGCGTGCACTACGCGGAGCCGTTCTTGGTCGGCGCCGAGGTGTGGGCGATCAGGGAGACCCTGCTGGCCGGGCCACGGGTCGGGCGGCGGGAGATCGTGGCGATCCCGCTGGACGGCACCGGGTGCGCCGATCCGGACCGGATCCGAGTGGTCGCGGCCGGGCAACGCTTCCTGGCCTGCCCGCGGGTCTCGCCGGACGGCCGGCATCTGTCGTGGATCGGCTGGGACCATCCGTCGATGCCGTGGGATGGCACCGAGCTGTGCGTGGCCGAGCTGGACGACCGCGGAGTGGCCGGCCCGCACCGGGTGCCGGCCGGCGGTCCGACCGAGGCGGTCACCCAGGCCGAGTGGGCCGGCCCGGACGCGCTGTATGCGGTGACCGATCCGGACGGCTGGTGGAATCCGCATCGGATCCCGCTCGACTCCGGCCGGGCGGTCAACCTGTGCCGGCGGGAGGAGGAGTTCGGCGGGCCGCTGTGGCGGCTCGGCTCGACCTGGTTCGCGGTGCTCGGCGACGGCCGGATCGCGACGCTGCACGGCAGCTCGGACGGCCGCCGGGTCGGGGTGCTCGATCCGGACACCGGAGAGCTCGCCGATCTGGACTTCGGCTGCCAGGCCTGGGCTGCGGCCATGGCCGCGAGCGGGACGACGGTGGCCGCGGTCGGCGGCGGGCCGAGCCTGCCGCTCGCGGTCTACCGGGCGGTCCTACCACAGCGTGCCGACCCGGCCACGGCTACCGTCACCAGGTGCTCGCCGGTGCCGGCCGGGCTCCCTGACCCGAGCTACCTGCCGGTTCCCACCTCGACCACGTTCCGGACCGAAACCGGTGCGGAGGTTCACGCGCACGTCTACCCGCCGACCAACCCCGGCGTGGCCGGTCCGGCCGGAGAGCGGCCGCCCTACGTGATGTTCGTGCACGGTGGTCCGACCAGCAGCGTGCAGCCGGCGCTCGACCTGGAGATCGCGTATTTCACCAGTCGCGGGATCGGCGTTGCCGACATCAACTATGGCGGCTCCACCGGATACGGCCGGGCAGATCGGGAACGATTGCGGCACAGCTGGGGCGTGGTCGACGTGGACGACTGCGCCGCGGTGGCCCGCGGGCTGGTCGCGTCCGGCCAGGCCGATCCGGACCGGCTCGCGCTGCGCGGCGGTAGCGCCGGCGGCTGGACCGCGGTCGCATCGATCAGTCGGGCCGGCATCTACCGCGGCACGGTTGCGATGTACCCGATCACCGACCCGCTGGACTGGGCGGAGCAGACCCACGATTTCGAGTCCCGCTACCTGGACGGGTTGATCGGCGTGCTGCCCGACGACGCCGAGCGCTACCGCGCGGTGTCCCCGGTGCGCGACGCGGCCGCAGCCACCGGACCGGTGCTGCTGCTGCACGGTGAGGAAGATCTCATCGTCGAGCCGCGGCAGTCCGAGGCCTTCGTCGACGCGCTCGCCGCGGCCGGAGGGCGCTGGGCGTTCCTGCGGTTCCCCGGCGAGCAGCACGGCTTCCGCCGGGCCGAGACCGTGACTGCCGCGCTGGAGGCCGAGCTCGCGTTCTACGGGCTCATCTTCGGCTTCGAGCGATCGGACGTGCCGGCCCTCGAGCTCGAGGGTGGCGCCGGGTGAGCCTGCCGATCGTGCGCCCTGGCGACCTGGTGGCCGTGATCGCACCGAGCGGTCCGGTGGATCCGGCCGCCGTCGCGACCGGGATCGAGCTGTTGCGGTCCTGGCAGCTGAAGGTCACGGTGCTGCCGCACGTGCTCGACCGGGCGGGCTACCTGGCCGGAGCGGACGTCGACCGAGCCGCCGACTTCACCGCCGCGTGGACCGATCCGGAGGTCGCGGCAGTTCTGTGCGCTCGCGGTGGTTACGGCGCGCAGCGGATGGTGGACCTGGTGGACTGGGCCAGGCTGCACACCGCCCGGCCGAAGCCGCTGGTCGGGGCCAGCGACATCACCGCGCTGCACGAGGCGGTCTGGTCGCAGCTGGGCGTCGGCAGCTACTTCGGCCCGATGCCGGCCACCGGCGCGGTGGACGATCCGCTCAGCGCGCAGTGTCTGCACCGCACGCTGACTGCCGGGCCGCACCCGCTGACCGCGCCGGATTCGACCGCACTGGTCGGCGGCGAAGCGAGTGGGGTGCTGGTCGGCGGCACGCTCACGTTGCTGGCCTCCGGTCTGGGTACCCCAACCGGATATCTGCCGCAGGACGCGATCGCGTTCCTGGAGGACGTCGACGAGGCCCCGTACCGGCTCGACCGCTGCCTGACCCAGCTGCGCCGGGCCGGCTGGTTCGCCGGGGTTCGCGGCGTGCTGCTCGGCTCGTTTCTGCGCTGCGGTCCGGAGTCCGCGGTCCGCGACCTGCTGGCCGAGCGCCTCGGTGACCTCGGCGTGCCGGTGCTATGGGGATTCCCGGCCGGGCACGGCCGACCGCAGCTGACCATGCCGCTGGGCCGACGAGTCCACCTGGACTCCGACGCCGGCGTACTGAGCCCGATCTGACGGAGGACTACCGCGATGCGAGTGATGATCTCGGCGGACATGGAAGGCGCGTCCGGGGTGACCTGGCCGGGGGACGTGGCGCCCGGCACCGAGCAGTGGCAGCGGTTCCGCCGGATGCTGACCTCGGACGTGAATGCGGCCATCGCGGGATTCTTCGCCGGCGGGGCCGACCAGGTGCTGGTCAACGAGGCGCATTCGTCGATGCGCAACATCCTGCTGGAAGACCTCGACCCGAGGGCCGGCATGCTCACCGGCCGGCACAAGCCGCTGGGCATGATGCAGGGCGTCCAGGACGCGGATGCGGTCGCGTTCGTCGGCTACCATGCCGGCGCCGGCGAGCCCGGAGTGCTGGCGCACACCTACCTGGGAGCCGGCCTGCTCGGCCTGTGGATCAACGGTGCCCCGGCCAGTGAGGGCCGGTTGAACGCACTGGTCGCGGCCTCGCTGGGGGTGCCGGTGGTGCTGGTCGCCGGGGACGACCAGACCTGCGCGGATGCGGCCAACTACGCCCCCGCGGCCGAGATGGTGCCGGTCAAGACCAGCGTGAGCAGGTACGCCGCGATCTGCCGGCACCCGACCGTGACCGCGGCTGAGATCCAGGCGGCGGCGCAGCGGGCCGCCGGGCTGGCCGGCTGTGGCCCGGCGATGGCGGGGCCGTGGCAGTTCGAGATCGAGTTCCACGCCACCCACCTGGCCGACGCGGCCACCCAGATCCCCGACGTGGAGCTGGTCACCCCGCGCCGGGTGGGGTTCAGCTTCGACGACATGCTGGTCGCGGCCCGCTGCTTCCGAGCCTGCACCCGTCTGGCCGGCGCGGCCACGGAGCCGGACTTTGACTGAGTCCGTACCGACGCCGCTGCCGGAGTCGGAGCTGACCGAGGTCCTGCTGGCCGAGCTGGCCGAGCTGGTCGGGCTGGAGTCACCGACCGGGCGGGCCGGCGAGCTGAACCGGCTGGCCGACCGGTTGTGCGCGGGGTTGGCCAGCGCGGGCGCCGCTGCGGCCCGGGTGCCGGGTCCGGCCGGCGACCACGTGGTGGCCCGCTGGCCCGGCCGGGTAGCCGGCGGGCACGTGTTGGTCATCGGACACCACGACACGGTCTGGCCGCTCGGCACGCTGGCCGGGTGGCCATACACGGTGTCCGCCGGCCGGGCCACCGGCCCCGGCGCCTACGACATGAAGGCCGGCCTGGTCATCCTGCGCGCCGCACTCGCCTTGCTGTCCGGCCGGCCGGCCCATCCGGTGGTCCTGGTCAGCTGCGCGGACGAAGAGATCGGCAGTCCGGACGGGGCTCGGCTGGTGGAGCGGCACCTGGACGGCGCACGTGCGGTGCTCGGCTTGGAGCCGCCACATCCGGACGGTGCCCTGAAGACCGGACGGCGGGGGAGCGCGCGGGTTCGGATCAGCGTCACCGGCCGGGAGGCGCACTCCGGGCTGGATGCCGCCTCCGGGGTGTCCGCAGTCGACGAGTTGGTCGACCAGCTGCTCGCGATCAGGTCGGCGGACCTCCCGGGCGTCGAGGTCAACGTCGGCACCGTCGCCGGTGGCAGCCGGGCCAACGTCATCGCCGGTCAGGCCAGCGCCGAGCTCGGCCTGCGGTTCACCGATCCAGCCGGGCAGATTGCCGCGCTCGGCCTGGCCGAGCGGCTGGTGCCGATCCGAGCCGGGGCCGCTGTGGCGGCACAGGTGCTGTCGTTCCGGCCGGCTTGGCCGGCACCCGACGGCTCGGCGCTGCTCGAGCACGTGCGAGCCGCCGGGTCCTCGATCGGCCAGCAAGTCGTAGGAGCGCCAGCATTGGGCGCCGGCGACACCAACCTGCCGGGCTCGTGCGGGATCCCCACCCTGGATGGCTTCGGCGCCCCGGGCGCGGGTGCGCACGCCAGGCACGAGCAGGTCGAGCTGGCCGGGCTCGGCCTCCGGGCGCTTCTGCTGGCCGCGGTGCTTGCCCGGCCGCTACCTGACGACCTGGCACGGCCGATGAACGAGCCGGCGCAGCCGATGAACGAGCCGGCGCAGCCGATGAACGAGCAGGCCGGCGGATGAACGAGCAGGTCGACCGCGAGGTCGTGCAGCTGTGCTCCGACCTGATCCGGATCGACACCACCAACCGTGGCGACGGCCCGGGCCCGGCTGGGTCGGGCGGGGCCGAGCGACCGGCCGCGGAGTATGTCGCGGAACAGCTGTCCGACGCCGGATCGAACCGAGGCTGGTCGAGTCGGCGCCGGGCCGCGCATCGGTGCTGGCCCGGATCCCGGGCGCCGACCCGGACCGGGCCGCGCTGCTGATCCACGGTCATCTGGACGTGGTGCCGGCCGACCCGGCGGACTGGCGGATCCCCCCGTTCTCCGGCGCGGTGGAGACGGCTGTGTCTGGGGCCGGGGGGCGGTGGACATGAAGGGCACCTGCGCCATGACGCTCGCGGTGGTGCGGGACTGGGCGCGCCGTGGTCTGCGGCCGCCCGGGATGTGGTGCTGGCGTTCCTGGCCGACGAGGAGTCCACCGGCGAGTTCGGCTCCAAACCCGCGAAGGACAATGCGGTGGCCGAGCTGTGCCACGCGCTGTCCCGGCTGGCCGCCTACCGCTGGCCGGTCCGAGTGACCCCGGCGGTCCGGCTGCTGCTCACCGAGCTCTCCGATGCCTTCGGTACCCCGATCGACCAGGACCGGCTGGACCCGGGCCTGGACTACTTCGGCATGTTCCACGGGGTGGACGAGCGGGTGCCGGTGGCCGGGCTGCGGTTCGGTGTGCGGGTGCTCGACCGGTTCCTGCGCGAGCGTCCCGGGCCCGGCTGACGCCCGCAGTTCGGCCGATGGTTTCACCGTGCGGTCGTCGCTCCCGCCTCATGACAGTGGCACGCCGGGACCAGCCGGAAGTTTGAACGATTTGCCGCGTTGGGGGGTGCCAATGCCGTCATGGCCCGACATATAGTGCCAGCCCGGTCCGCTCGCATGCTCGGGTCACTGCGGATGAAACCGCGGACCATGCTCGCATGTCGGAGGAGGCCGATGATCATGCGTAAGAGTTACTGGCGGCTTGCAATAGCCGCCCTGGCGGCGTTACCCGTTGCCCTACTCATCCCGGCCACGAACGCTCCCGCCGCGACCAGCGGCTGGGTGCGGCTGGCCCACCTGTCGCCCGACACCCCGTCGGTTGACGTCTACCTGTACGACTTCGGTGATCCGGATGCCCGGATCGTGCTCGAGCACGTGGGCTACGGCGCGCTCTCGCCCTATCAGCGGCTGGATCCCGGCCGCTACACCGTGGCCATGCGCCTGGAGGGCGCCGATCCGAAGAGTCCGGCGGTGATCTCAAAGAACGTAGAGGTCGCGGCCGGCGAGGCGTTCACCGTCGCCGGGTTCGGCCGGACCGAGAGCTTGAAGATCGAGATCCTGACCGACTCGCTGAACACTCGGCCCGGCATGGCGACCTTGCGGGTCATCCAGGCGTCGCTGCAGAGCCCGGAGGTCGACGTCAGCACCGACGACGGCAGCATCGCCAGCGGGCTGCGGTTCCCCGGGTTCACGCCGTACGAGTCGGTAACGCCGGGGTCGACCGAGGTGACCGTGACCGGAGCATCCGACGAGGCGAGCCTGCAGATCGACTTCAAGCCGGCCAGCATCCACACCCTGGTCGTGCTCGACAACGCGGCAGGCGACCTGCGGCTGCTCGACTTGTTCGACGCATCCGGCACCACCCAGACGCCGATCGGTGGGGTTGCCACCGGCCTGGGTGGGACGGCCCCGGCTAGCTCTGGTGCTCAGGGCGCGTCGATCCCGGCCGGAATGCTGTGGCTGGGCGCTGTGCTGCTGGCCGCGGTGCTCGCGGTCGGGCCGGTCACCGTCGCGAAGCGGGGCGCGCATCGCCGGCCTGCCCGATGAGTTGGTCGCGCTGCGGGCATGCGGTGACGCGTGCCCGCAGCGCCACCGCAACGCTCGTGATCGCGCTGCTTGCGGTGCTGGCGGCCGGGTGTACCTCGCCGACCGGGTCGGCGTCGGACCGGGTCCCGGTCCAACCGGGCGCGCCGGCCGGGGCACCGGGCGCGAGCTCCGGCCCCGGCGCCGACCCGAGCGCGGGTGCTGACCCCGGTGCGACCACGGGGGTGCGTCCGGTTGCGCTTCGGATTCCCGCGATCGGCGTGGACAGCCGGCTGGAACGGCTGGAACTGGACGGATCCGGCGAGCTTCGGCCGCCGCGCGATCCGGACCGGGCCGGCTGGTTCGGCGGTGGCCCGGTGCCCGGCGACGTGGGTCCGGCGGTGCTGGCCGGGCACGTCGACTCGCGTAACGGCCCGGCGGTGTTCTACCGGCTGCGCAGTCTCGGCCCAGGGGACCGGATCGTGGTCGAGCGGTCGGACGGGACCACGGTGCGCTTCGAGGTGCAGTCGGTGCGCAGGTTCCCGCGGGCGGACTTCCCGACCGAGGACGTCTACGGCGCCACCCCGGAGCCGGTGCTGCGGCTCATCACCTGTGGTGGGGTCTACGACCGAGGCAGCGGATACCGGGACAATGTCGTCGTATTCGCCGTGCCCGAATAGGGCTGAACGGCCGGTAGCGGGGTTGGTACGCGAAGTGACGGTATTGCGTCGAACGCACAACTGTGGACTAATTCGAGGTCGGAGGCAGCAAGGTCGACCTGCGTACTCGGCAGGGTGGTGAACGACGTGGTCCGTACCAGGCAGTCCAACTCGAAACCGGTCGAGACGCTGCCGCGCACGGTGTCCAACTGGGAGAAGCCGGTGCGCACCCCGCATCCGGCACCCGGTTCAACGGCGTCCGAGCCGGGGGATCCGGGGGTCGATCCGGCACCCGGGCAACCGCGGTACCAGGATCCGCCCTGGGGTCAGGTCTGGCGGACCACGGCGCGGGTGCTGGCCCGGCGCTGGCGTCTCCGGGTCGTCGTGGGAGCCGTTGTCTTGCTCGCGATCGCGAGCCTCGCCCTGGGCTACCGAGTGCTGTTCCCGCCGTCGGCCGAGCCCGCGGCACCGGCCCGCCCGCAGGTCCCGCGCAGCGACCCGGGCCCGGTGGTGGCTCCGCCCGACCCGATCAGTGCCGCGGATGTCGCCCGTGCCCAGGTCGCCCAGTGGATCGTCGACAACGTCGGCACCTCTGGTGTGCTGGCCTGCGATACCGCGACCTGTGCCGAGCTCGAGGCGCTGAACTATCCGGCGACCGCGCTGGTGCCGCTGACCAGGGACAACGGTGAGATCCGCAGCGCCGACCTGGTCGTGGTGACCGCTGCGGTCGAGGCGCTGCTGGGCCCCCGGCTGGCCCAGCTGACCGCGGAACGGCCGGTCGCGGTGGCCGGTTCGGGCGAGGCCACGATCGAGTTGCGCGTGGTGGCGCCGGACGGCCCGGTCGAATATCGGCGCCGGGCCAACGCGGATCTGCGCGACCGGCGCAGTGCCGGCACCCAGGTGGCGCAGGTGACCGGGCTTCAGCTTGACCCGGTCGCGGCCGAACAGTTGCGGTCCGGCCAGGTGGATGCCCGGATCCTCACCGTGCTGCCGGCGCTGCTCGCCGATCACACACTGACCGTGCAGGGCTTTTCCGCGTCGCCCGCGGAGCCAGCCGGCGCCCCGCTGCGGGTGCTGGACATCGCCCGGGTAGACGGTGCCGACGTCTCGGCCGAGCACAGCGGCACCGCCGCGGTGATCCGCTTCCTGAACGCGCAGTGGCCGCCGTTCCTGCCGGCCAGCACGCACCTGATGGACGGGTCGGACGGCCAGCTCCTGCGGATCAGCTATCCCGCACCGAGCCCGCTCGGGCTGCTCGGGACCGGGTAGCCCGCCGCCTGATAACCAAGATCGCCGTTTCCATGATCTCTTTACGGCTCGACCTGGCCATTCACGAGTAGGGGATCACGGAAACGGTGATCTTGTGAATGGGACTCGGGACTCGGACCGGCCGGCAAAACTCGCTCGCCCGGTGGCCGGGGTAACTGCCTATCCTGGCCGCGACATGGACATCCCGCCCGAACCGCCGGCCCAGCGCCGGCGTACCGAGCAGCGGCGCGCCCGGATCCCGCAGCTTCGCTACCCGCCGGGCCTCCCGGTCAGCCAGCGCAAGGACGACCTGCTGGCCGCGATCCGGGACCACCAGGTGGTGATCGTCGCCGGTGAGACCGGCTCCGGTAAGACCACCCAGCTTCCGAAGATCTGCCTGGAGCTCGGCCGCGGCGTGCACGGGATGATCGGCCACACTCAGCCGCGGCGGCTGGCCGCTCGCGCGGTCGCCGACCGGATCGCCGAAGAGCTGCAGACCCGGCTCGGCGACGTGGTCGGCTACCAGATCAGGTTCACCGCCCAGGTCGGCGAGCACACCCTGGTCAAGGTCATGACCGACGGCATCCTGCTGGCTGAGCTTGCCCACGACCGCAACCTGTCCAGGTACGACACCCTGATCATCGACGAGGCACACGAGCGCAGTCTCAACATCGACTACATCCTCGGTTACCTCGGCCGGCTCCTGCCGCGCCGGCCCGACCTCAAGGTCATCATCACCTCGGCCACGATCGACCCGCAGCGGTTCTCCCGGCACTTCGGCGACGCACCGGTCATCGAGGTATCCGGACGCACCTACCCGGTCGAGGTCAGGTACCGGCCGATCGAGCCGGCCGAGGACGGCGCCGACCCGCCGGACCAGCCGCAGGCCATTGCCACCGCAATCGACGAGCTGATCGCCGAGGACCGTGCCGGGGAGAGCGGGGGCAGCGAGCGACCGGGCGACATCCTGGTGTTCCTGTCCGGCGAGCGCGAGATCAGGGACAGCGCGGAGTTCCTGCGCCGGCAGGCTCGTCCGGACACCGAGATCCTGCCGCTGTACGCCAGGCTGTCCATCGCCGAGCAGCACCGTGTGTTCGCCCCGCACCCGGGCCGGCGGATCGTGCTGGCCACCAACGTCGCGGAGACCTCGCTCACGGTGCCGGGGATCAAGTACGTGGTCGATCCCGGTACCGCGCGGATCTCCCGCTACAGCAACCGGCTCAAGGTGCAGCGGCTGCCGATCGAACCGATCTCGCAGGCCTCGGCCAACCAGCGGGCCGGCCGGTGCGGCCGGGTCTCCGACGGCATCTGCATCCGGCTGTACTCCGAGCCGGACTTCACCGAACGCCCGGCCTTCACCGAGCCGGAGATCCTGCGGACCAACCTGGCCTCGGTCATCCTGCTGATGGCGGCGCTGAACCTGGGCGAGGTCGCCGACTTCCCGTTCGTCGACCCACCGGACCGCCGGCACATCAAGGACGGGATCGACCTGTTGCGCGAGCTCGGCGCGCTGGACGACGCCGGCGGCCTGACCCCGCTGGGCCGGCAGCTGGCCCGGCTCCCGATCGACCCGCGACTGGGCCGGATGGTGCTGGCCGCCAAGGATCAGGGCTGCGTCGCCGAGGTGCTGGTGATCGCGGCCGCGCTGTCCATCCAGGATCCACGGGAGCGGCCGACCGATGCGCAGGCCGCGGCCGACGCGATGCACGCCAGGTTCGCCGACCCGGACTCGGACTTCCTGTCCTACCGCAACCTGTGGACCTACCTGGCCGACAAGCAACGCGAGCTCTCCGGTAGTCAGTTCCGCAAGCTGTGCCGGACCGAGTACCTGCACTACCTGCGGATCCGCGAGTGGCAGGACCTGGAGGGCCAGCTCCGGCAGGCGGCGGCCGGGCTCGGCATCGGGCGGGGCGCCGGGTCGGCCGAGCCGGATCGGATCCACACCGCGCTGCTGGCCGGGCTGCTGTCGCACATCGGCCGGTACGACAGCGAGCGCCGCGACTTCCTCGGTGCCCGCGGTGCCCGGTTTGCGATCAGCCCGGGTTCCACGCTGTTCCGCCAGTCACCGCGCTGGGTGATGGCGGCCGAGCTGGTCGAGACGACCCGGCTCTGGGGTCGGGTGGCCGCCCGGATCGACCCGGCCTGGATCGAACCGCTGGCCGGGCACCTGGTCAAGCGCAGCTACAGCGAACCGCACTGGGACCGCAAGCGCGGCGCGGTGATGGCGTTCGAGCGGGTGCTGCTCTACGGCATTCCGATCGTCGCGTCCCGCCGGGTGGGTTATGGCCGGGTGGACCGCAAGCTGTCCAGGGAGCTGTTCATCCGGCACGCCCTGGTCGAGGGCGACTGGGAGACCAGGCACGAGTTCTTCCACTCCAACCTGACCCTGGTGGCCGAAGTGGAGGACCTCGAGCACAAGGCGCGGCGGCGGGATCTGCTGGTCGGCGACGAGGAGCTGTTCGACTTCTACGACCAGCGGATCGGACCCGAGGTGGTCTCCGCCCGGCATTTCGACAGCTGGTGGAAAAAGGTCAGACGGCGGCA
Organism: Sporichthyaceae bacterium; assembly: GCA_022616375.1. Lineage (GTDB taxonomy): Bacteria > Actinomycetota > Actinomycetes > JAKEEW01 > JAKEEW01 > JAKEEW01. The sequence continues at coordinate 14,065 of JAKEEW010000056.1, read as the reverse complement.
GCCAGACCTCCTGGACTTCAAGCCGGAGATGCTGGTCAACACCGAGGTAGCCACGGTCGATCCGGCCGACTATCCGGATCAGTGGGCGTTCGGCTCGATCCCGCTGCCGCTGAGCTACCAGTTCGAGCCGGGCACCGATGCCGACGGAGTGACCGTGCATATCCCGCTGGCCGCGCTCGGCCAGGTCGGCGCCGAGAGTGCCGAGCAGTTCGACTGGCAGGTGCCCGGGTTGCGGGGCGAGCTGGTGACCGGGCTGATCCGGGCGATGCCCAAGCCGCTGCGCCGGCACTTCGTGCCCGCGCCGGACACCGCCGCGGCCGTGCTGCCCCAGCTACGACCGCAGGACGGACCGCTGGCTGACGTGCTGGCGCACCAGTTGCAGCGCTACGCCGGGATCCCGGTGCCGCCCAGTGCGATCCAGCTCGACCGGGTGCCGCCGCACCTGCGCGTGACCTACCGGGTCGTCGACGAGGCCGGGGAGAGCCTGGCCGAGAGCAAGGACCTGGCCGAGCTCAGCCAGCGACTGCGCGGGCAGGCCCGCAGCGCGGTCGCGGCAGCCGCCGGCGGTATCGAGCGCAGCGGCCTGACCGGCTGGGACTTCGATGCGCTGCCCGACGTTGTGGAGCTGCAGCGGGACGGCTACACGGTGACCGCATACCCGGCTCTGGTGGCCGAGCCTGACGGGGTCGCGATCCGGCTGCTGCCCAGCGCGGCCGAGCAGGCCGCCGCGAACTGGGCCGGAACGCGTCGCCTGCTCGCACTTGGCCAGCGGGCTCCGATCACCTACGTGTCCAACCGGCTGTCCAACCAGGCGAAGCTGGTGCTGGCCCGCAACCCGCACGGTGGCATCGGAGCACTGCTCGACGACTGCCTGCATGCGGCGATCGACGTCATCGTTGCGGATGCCGGCGGTCCGGCCACGAACCGGGCCGAGTTCCAGCAACTGCAGCAGCAAGTCAGGGCCGAGCTCAATCCGACCCTGCTGGCCGTGGTGGGTCGGGTGGAGCGGGTCCTGGCCCGGTGGCACGAGCTGGAGCGGCGGCTAGCCGATCTCACCGGACCGGCGGTGCGGGACTCGGTCGCCGACATCCGCGGCCAGCTGGCCGGGCTGGTCTATCCGGGCTTCGTCACTGCCACCGGCTATCAGAGGCTGGCCGGGCTGCCGCGATACCTGCAGGCGATCGGGCGCCGGCTGGATCGGCTGCCGGAAGGTCCGGCACGAGATCGCGAGCTCACCGGCCGGATCGGCCGGGTCGAGCAGGAGTACCGCCAGTTGCTGGACGAGCTGGCCCCGGCTGATCGAGCCGATCCCGAGGTCACCGAGATCCGGTGGATGCTCGAGGAACTGCGGATCAGCTATTTTGCCCAGGCGCAGGGCACCGCCTACCCGGTTTCGGAGAAGCGGATTTACCGCGCCATCGATCGGGTACTTGATCACTAGCTCGAGCTACTGCCAGCAGCTGACGGCGATTCACCCGGACGGTTGATCGCCCTGTGACCGGCCCCGCGTCTCGTAGATCATGCCGATAGCCGACCCGTTGAGGGGGCGTCATGGCAACCACTACTGCGGCCCGGAGCAGCGACTATCCGGTCCAGTTCGACGTGGATTACGACGATGGTCCGCGCAACCGGCTGACCACGTTCTTCCGGCTGCTCCTGGTCATCCCGATCGCGATCCTGCTCACCTCACTCGGCGGTTGGGTCGTCGAGCGTGCCGGCGCCGGCACCAACTGGACCGGCGACGGCAACGAGCGCTACACCACTATCGTCTCGACCGTGAGCGCGCTGCTCGTCCTTCCGCCGCTGCTCATGATCCTGTTCCGGCAGAAGTACCCGCGCTGGTGGTTCGACTGGAACCTGGAGTTCATGCGGTTCGAGAACCGGGTCTCGTCTTATCTCGGTCTGCTCCGGGACGAGTACCCGTCCACCGACGAGCACCAGGCGGTCCACCTGAACATCCCGTACCCGAATGCGAAGACTCAGCTCAACCGGTTCCTCCCGCTGGTCAAGTGGATCCTGGCCATCCCGCACATCATTGTGCTGATCGTGCTGGGGATCCTGGCCTTCTTCTCGGTCGTCATCGCATGGTTCGCGATCCTGTTCACCGGTCGCTACCCGCGCGGGCTGTTCGACTTCGTGGTCGGCGTGATGCGGTGGGGTAACCGGGTGACTGCGTACGCGGTCACGATGATGACCGACCGGTATCCGCCGTTCCGGCTCGCTCCGTGAGGCGGTAGCTCCGTCCCGCTCCCGCGTATATGCGACGTCAAGTTTGCGGTAAGCGCGCGGTGCGACGATCGGCCACGCCTGGCGACGCGACGCCGGGCCGGGTCGATCGCCATCAAGAGGAGCGACATGGGACGGTCCAAGGCGCAAGGTCACGTTGGGCGTGGCCGGCGCAGCGCGGTGCTGGCCGGTATCGCCGCGTTAGCACTGGTGTTCGCGGTGCCGTCGGCGCAGGCCGCGAGCATCTCGGTCAAACGCAACGACTACAACCGCGACAGCATCAGCGACATCCTCGCGGTCAACTCGAGCACGAACTGCCTGGTCCGGTGGTACGGCAACGGCGGTGGCGGCCACGGGGTCGGCACCGGAGTGCCGCACGGATGCCTGACGTTCTTCTCGGACTCGCTCACGGCGCTGGGCGACATCAACAAGGACGTAACGGCGACATAGCCGGGATCAGTTGGTACGACGGCTGCATGTTCCGCTGGCTGGGCAACGGCGCTGGTGACTTCGGCTCCGAGTCGCTGGTGATGTGCGGTGTGAGCGACTTTCGGACCTCGCTCGCCGGGGTCGGCGACACCAACAAGGACGGATACGCCGACCTGGTCGGGTCACGCTTGCCAACGACTGCCTGTATCGGTGGTACGGCGGTGCCGGTGGCACGCTGGACGGACCCCAGTTCATCTCCTGCAACTGGGAACCGTACTGGGGCTCGCTCGCCGGGGCCGGCGACCTCAACGGTGACGGCTACGGCGATCTCGTCGGTATCAATACCAACAACAAGTGCCTCTATCGCTGGAACGGACCGAATCTCACCTCCGGCGTGCAGGTGGGCTGTGGCTGGGGGCCGTACGAGGGGCGGATCACCGGCATGGGCAACTTCTCCGGTAGTAGCGCCGGCGACGTCTTTGCGGTCAACTGGAGCACGAACTGTGCTTGGCGCTGGGCCGGCAACGGATCGGGCGGCCTAACCACTGGCCAGCCGGTGTCCTGCGGCTGGCAGGCGTACCTCCAACTGCTCTAACTCTAACGAAGCCGGGGTTGCCGTCGGCCCGGAACCCGTTCGGTCGGTGCCAGCGTCAGACAATGGGATAGTCAGGGCGTTTGGAGGTGCCCGCAACATGTCTGGCAAGCGGTTCGGTGTTCGTGGGGGGCTTCGACCGAGCGTGGTTCCGGGTCTGGTGGTGGTCGCCGTGCTGGTCGTCGGATGCGGATCGGGTAGCCAGGACCAGGCCGGCCCGGCCGATGCCACCGAGCCGGCCGGCCCGTCGGCGTCCGCCTCGCCCAGCCCACCCGAGTCGCAGCCCGTGACCCCGACTCCGTCGGAGTCGCCGGAGCCTCCGGCCCCACCGCCCGCGACGGGTGCCGTGCTCACAATGGCCGACCACGGGCGAACGGTCTCGCTGTCGGTGGGCGAGTCGGTCTCGCTGCGGCTGGTACCGCCGTGGGTATGGGAGACCCCCACCGTGCGTGGTTCGGCGGCGCAGGTCTATCCGGTCGACTTCGTGACCGACCCCGGCTACCAGGAATGGGCCATCCAGGCGGTCCGGCCGGGGGAGAGCACGGTGCGAGCGTTCGGCGACGCGAACTGCCCGCCCGGCACCCAGTGCATCCTCGGCGACAAGGTCGTCCAGATCGAGATCAGGGTCACCGGGTAGCTGCCCTGGCCAGCCTCGGGCTCACCTGACCGCGATCAGGCCACGACCAGCGCGATCCCCCAGGTGACGGCCATCAGCAGGCCGGCCGCGAGCTCGATCAGGATGGACAGGCCCATGGCCTTGACCGCGTGCACGGTCGACGCCCGGGCCCGGTCGTGGTCACCGAGCCGGAGCCGCTCGGCGAGGTAGACCCCGAGCGGGAAGCCGAGGAACAGCCCGACTACCGGGATCAGGAAGAAGCCGACGATGCCGAGAATCCCGCCGACCGCCATGCTGCGCCAAGGCACCCCGGCGTCTCGCATCCGCTTGCCCGGAACGACGAACTTGACGATCTGGCTGAGGACCATCAGGCCGGTCGCGATGCCGAACACCACCCAGCCCGCCACGCTCGACTCGAACAGCGCCCAGATCAACAGCGCCAGCCAGCACGGCCAGAGTCCCGGCAACACCGGGATCACGACGCCGAGCAGCCCGATCAGGATGACGACGCCGACGAAGAGGTTGCCCATGGGTTCCACGTGGAACATCCTCGCCTAGAGCCGGCCACTGTCGATGAACCGGGCCAGGAACTGCCTGGTGCGCGGCTGGATCGGGTCCATCAGCACCTGTTCCGGTGGCCCGGACTCCAGCACCGTCCCGCGGTCCAGGAAGTGCACCTGGCCGGCGATGTCGCGGGCGAAGGCCATCTCATGGGTGGCCATGACGATCGTCATGCCCTGGGTCTTGAGGTCGCGGACCAGCGCGAGCACCTCACCGATCAGCTCGGGGTCCAGGGCGCTGGTCACCTCGTCCAGCAATAACAACCGAGGCTGGTAGGCCAAAGCCCGTACGATCGCGGCTCGCTGCTGCTGGCCACCGGACAGCCGATCCGGATACTCGCCGGCCTTGTCGGCCAGTCCGATTCGCTCCAGCAGGGCCATCCCGGCCGCCTCCGCCTCCGGCCTGGCCACCTTGTGCACGGTCCGCGGCGCGATCGTGACGTTGTCCAGCACGGTGCGGTGCGGGAACAGGTTGTACGCCTGGAACACCACCCCGATCCGGCGCCGCACCCGATCCGGGTTGGTCCGGGGATCGGTGATGTCCTGGCCGTCTAACAGGATGACTCCGTCGTCCACGGTTTCCAGCAGGTTGATGCAGCGCAGCAGCGTGGACTTACCCGATCCTGAGGCGCCGATCAGCACCACGACCTGGTGCTCGGACACCTCCAGGTCGACGCCCTTGAGCACGTCGAGCGAGCCGAATCGCTTGACCACCTGCTGGCAGGACAGCACCGGCGTGGCGGCGCTCACAGCACACCCGCCGTGCGCTCCCGGCGCTCCAGCCGGGTCGCGGCCAGATCCGCCAGCCGGGCCGTCGGAATGGCCAGCGCGACGAACAGCAGCCCAGCAACCACGTACGGGGTGAAGTTGAACGTGCCCGCCGATTCGATCTGGGCCGCGCGGACCGCGTCCACCGCGCCGAGCACCGAGATCAGCCCGACGTCCTTCTGCAACGCGACGAAATCGTTGAGCAGTGGTGGGATCACCCGGCGGACCGCCTGCGGAAGGATGACCAGCCGCATCGACTGCCGGTAGGTCAGGCCGAGCGAGCGCGCGGCCGCCCGCTGGCTGGGATGCACCGAGTCGATGCCGGCCCGGAACACCTCGGCGACGTACGCCGAGTAGGTCAGCACCAGCGCGACCGTGCCGAGCACCACCGCCGAGGTCGGCACGCCTTGCAGTCGCAACCCGGGCACCCCGAACCCGATCAGGTACAGCAGGATGATCAACGGGATGCCCCGGAACAGGTCGGTATAGCCGGCGGCCAGCGCTCGGACCGGGACGAAGACCGGGCCGCGCAGGGTGCGGATCAGCGCCACCGACAGGCCGACCACTAGGATCAACACTTCGGCGACCACGAGCACCCGCAGGTTCAGCCAGAGCCCCTCGATGATCCGCGGGAACGAGTCCCGGGCGATGTCGAGGTTGAAGAACTGCTGCCGCACTCGCGGCCACCCGGGGGATCGGGTGACCGCGAGATATAGCACGGCGGCGAACCCGATCGTGCTGACCGCGGCGATACCGGTGGAGCGGCGGGCTCGCGCCTTCCGGTATGCCTGCCGGTCCCGCTCGATCGCGCTGACCGCCAGGTGGCTCACTGGAGCACGGGCGCACCGGCGGTGGTGGCCAGCCACTCCTGCTCGATCCGGTCCAGCGATCCGTCGGCGCGCAGCGCGTCGACCGCCTGGCTTACGCAGGCCGTCAACGAGCTGCCCTTGTCCAGCACCAGTCCGAACTGCTCCTGCGCGCCGGTCGTCGGCGGCAGCTGACCGACGATCTTCGACCCGTCGATCTCGGCCGCGGTGACGAAGAACGCGGTCGGCAGGTCGAGCACCAGCGCGTCGATCTGACCGTTGATCAGCGCCTGCTTGGCGTCGTCGTTGGTGTTGTAGACGGCCGGGTCCTGGCTCGGCTGGATGACCTCTTCGATCGCCTGCAGGCTGGTCGTGCCGACCTGGGCACCGAGCTTGACCTCCTTCAGCCCGGCCAGGTTGGTGGCCTGGGCGGCGGCGTTGTCCTCGAGTGCGATGACCGCCTGGCTCACGTCGTAGTACGGGCTGGAGAAGTCGACCGCCTGCGTGCGCTCGTCGGTAATCGAGAACTCGTTGATGTCGAAGTCGAAGTTCTTTGGACCGGGCTGGATCGCCGCGTTGAACGGCACCCGCACCCAGATCACCTCGGCATCGGTGTAGCCCATCTGGGTCGCGATCGCGTAGGCCATCGCGCCCTCGAAGCCCTGCTTGTTGGTCGGTTCGTTGTCCACGAACCAGGGCTCGAACACCGGCTCGTCGGTCGCGATGGTGAGCTTGTCCGGAGTAACCGTCTGCAGGGCATCCTTCGCGCACGCCGCGCTCGCGGTGGGACTGGCCGATGGTTGCGCCTCGTCCTCGGCCGCGCATCCGGCGGCCAGAGCCGTGCCGATGACGACGGCCAGAGTGGCCGTAATAGTGCGGTATCGATGACTAAGCATGGCGGTGATGCTATCTCCGACCGTGCCGGGTGGTGTCGCTGCTCAGCCAGTCGCTCACCGTGCGTGCCGAGTACGAAACCCGCAGCAGTCACGCTGCGTCAAGGTGATGACGGCTCCACCGTTTACCCCACGCTAGGAGGGATCGTGAGCCTCAATCACCGGGGGAGCACCGCTGGTCTCAGCGCTGGCTCGCCACAGGAATCACCGCATTACTCGTCGCAGGGCTATCCGGTTGGGCGGCATCGTCCGCCCATGCGGTGGCCTTCGGCTCCTGCCCGGACGCGTTTCCGGTCGCGGAGCTTACCGAAGGAATGGTCGCCAGCGGCCTGACCGTCGAGCGTGGAACCGCGCCTGATCCGTTTACCGCGACCGTGCTCGGCGTCGTCGATGACGGCATCGCGGCCGGCCTGGATCTCATCGTGGTCGATACGGACTCGCCGGCGATCGACCGGGCCGGCGGGATCTGGGCCGGCATGTCCGGGTCCCCGGTCTACGCCTCCGACGGCCGGCTCATCGGCGCGATCGCGTACAGCCTGGGTGGCGGCGCGTCGAGCATTGCCGGGATCACCCCGGCCGCCGACATGAAGGCCGTGCTGACCAGGGCGACCGCGGTCCGGGCGGCACGGAAGGTCGCGCTACCGGCCGGGATCGCGCACAAGCTGGTCAGCACGGGTGCGGCGACCGCGGCACAGGCTGCGGCCGGGATGACCCAGCTAGCCATCCCGCTCGGAGTGTCCGGTCTCAGCCAGGCACGGCTGGACGCCGTGTCGGAGCGGCTACAGACCCGGATACCGCGCATCCAGGTCTACTCCGCCGGCGCCGCGGCGATCGGCGACACCGGCTCGCCCGCCGATATCTTCCCCGGCGGTAACTTCGCCGCGGCGATCGCCTACGGCGACCTGACCGCGGTCGGGGCAGCTACCACGACCGCGGTGTGCTCGGGTGCGGCGCTCGCGTTCGGGCACCCGTTCCTGTTCAGCGGTCAGTCGTCGATGAGCGTGCACCCGGCGACCGCCGTGCTGGTGCAGCCCAGCCTGTTCAGCCCGTTCAAGGTGGCCAACCCCGGCGGTGTCGTCGGCACGCTCGACCAGGATCGGCTTGCCGCGATCCGGGCCCAGCTCGGCCCGGCGCCGCCCGCGGTGCGGGTGGACTCGACCGTCATGTCGCTGGACGACGGAGCCTCTCGCTTGGGCACCACGTTGGTGAACCTGCCGTCGTTCGTGCCCGACACCGCGGCGTTCCATCTGCTGAACAACCTCGACCGGGTAGCCGACCGGATCGGCGGCGGCACGGTCCAGCTTCGCTGGGTCATCCAGGGCACCCGGGCCTCTGGGGCGCCGTTCACGGTCGACGTGTCCAACATGTTCGCCAACCAGTTCGACGTCACGTTCGAGTCCATCTTCCAGCCGGCCGATCACCTGTTCGCAATCGAGAACAACCCGTTCGAGGCAGCCAAGATCACCGGAGTGCGGTTCACCGGGGCGGTGTCCAGCACGTTCGGGCAGTACTCGATCGACTCGGTGCTGGTCCGACGGCCCGGCGACAGCTTCGTGCCGGCCCCGACCGAGGAGCCGCTGCAGGTCGAGGCGGGTAGCCAGCTCAACCTGCGGGTGGTGCTGATCCCGCTCCGGGGCGGCAGCGGGCCGGTCAACGTCGACCTGTCCCTGGTGGTGCCGGCCGAGACGGCCGGTGGATTCGGCTCGGTCGCGGTAACTGGAGGACTGTTCTCCGGCGACGAGGAGCCCGAGGAGGCCGCCACCTTCGGCGAGCTGCTCGCCCAGCTGCGCGGGATCACCCCGCACAACTCGGTGAATGCCACCTTGTTCGTGGAGAAGGAGACCTCGACCGGGTTCGTCCAGCGGGAGACCCGTGGCCGGACCGTGGTCGACCAGGTCGTGACCGGTGAGCAGGCGTTCCCGATCGAGGTGGTCCAGCCGCGCCGGGCCCGGCCCGGCGTGGTCGACGGCAACGTCTGGCGGCTGCGCTCCAGCCTGTCCGCCGGGCCGGCCACCAAGACGTTCACGTTCGGGGTGAGCGCGGACCGCAAGCTGATGGGTGACTGGGACGGCAACGGTTCGCCGTCGCCGGCGGTGTTCAGCAACGGCACCTGGACGGTCCGGCCGAACTGGACCTCGGCTCCGCCGCTGACGTTCAGCTTCGGCCAGGCCGGTGATCTGCCGGTGGTCGGTGACTGGGACGGCGACGGCCGAGACAGCATCGGCGTATTCCGGGCCGGCCGCTGGCTGCTGCGCAACTCGGTCGGTGCCGGACCGGTCGATCTGGACTTCAGCTTCGGCACGCCCGGTCAGCGTCCGGTGACCGGGGACTGGAACGGCGACGGCATGGACACGGTCGGCGGGTTCCAGAACGGCGTCTGGTCGTTGCGGGATCACAACTCGGCCGGCTCCGCTACCCGGACGTTCACCTTCGGCACCACCGGCGACCAGCCGGTCGTGGGTGACTGGGACGTCGACGGCCGGGACGAACCGGGCGTGTTCCGGTCCGGCCGCTGGCTGTTGCGCAACTACCTGAGCACAGGTCCGGCCTCGAAGAGCTTCCTGTTCGGGGCGGCCGGCAACCGGCCGGTGGTCTGGGCCTGATTCGGTCTAGTCGGGACCCGATTCGGTCTAGTCGGGACCTGATTCGGTCTAGTCGGGAGCTGTCTCGGGCCGATCGGCCGGGGGCAGCTCCCGATCACCGGGCTGCTCGTCCAAGCTCGGCGTCTGTTCGCCAACCGGCTCGGGATCGGTAGGTAACCGGATGACCGCGATGCCGTCCTCAAGACTGATCTTGGTAAGCGTCGGGTCGTTGGGCGCGACCTCGTGGCGGGTCATCTCCTGCCGGCGCTTCTCGTCGATCTCGTGCTGGCGGCCCGGATTGAAGAAGCCGTCGAAGTCCATGATCGCGGCACTGACCGTGTGCTCGCCGGTGGGATCCTTACGAGCCTGCCGGCGCTGATCGGCGGTGAACACCCAGACAATGCTCATGACGCCCGCCAGCACCACGCCAATGGCTACGATCGCCTCCACGAGCCGGTAACGTCACCCCCTGGCCGTGGAGTTCCGCCTGGGCGCTGCCGCCGCACCCCGAAGATCGTCCCGGAAGGTCAAACGATTTCGGAGCGGCCTCGCCGACCGTGTATCCTCAATGGCTGCTTGCCCCAATAGCTCAGTCGGCAGAGCATCTCCATGGTAAGGAGAAGGTCTACGGTTCGATTCCGTATTGGGGCTCGAGGGCCGGCATCCGTTCCCGCGGTTGTCGGGTCCTGCGGCGGTGTAGCTCAGTCGGCAGAGCAAGCGGCTCATAATCGCTGTGTCGCCGGTTCGATTCCGGCCACCGCTACCCACTGCACAGCTCGACTCGACGTAGGAAAGGCACTCCGGTGGCTGCCAAGACCGACATTCGCCCGAAGATCACGATGGCTTGCACGGAGTGCAAGGAGCGCAACTACATCACGCGCAAGAACCGTCGTAACGACCCCGACCGGTTGGAGCTGGCGAAGTACTGCCCGCGCTGCCGCAAGCACACCCCGCACCGCGAGACCCGCTAGCCCTCCGGCCGTCGGAGCACCGGCTGGCGCGCTCCGCGCCCCGCGCCGGGGGCCGCCCGGCGTCTCTCGGCGCCTCTCTGGATCATTACGCACGCTCGGACGCTGCGATCGTCCGCTTTGGGGCAATTTATCGCGCACTGATGTGCGTAATGATCCGGCCGGATGGGAGAATCGTGGGTCATGCCGCTTGATCCCGCGTACGTCGGTCGTACCTACCCCCCCGCGCAGCCCTACCTGGCCGGTCGGGAGAAGATCAGAGAGTTCGCCGACGCGATCGGCGACCCCAACCCCGCCTACCGGGATCCGGAGGTCGCCCGCAAGCTCGGGCACCCGGACGTGATCGCGCCGCCTACGTTCCCGATGGTGATCACCGCGGCCAGCACCCAGCAGCTGCTGTTCGACCCCGAGCTCGGCCTGGACTACGGCCGGATGGTGCACGGTGAGCAACGGTTCGTCCATGCTCGCCCGATCCGGGCCGGCGACCGGCTCGCGCCGAGCCTGACCGTGGAGAGCATCCGCAGCATCGCCGGCAACGAGATCCTCGGCACCCGAACCGACCTGCACGACCAGGACGGTGAGCTGGTCGCCACCGGGTATGCGACCTTGATCGTGCGTGGACCGGAGGCCTGAGCCGATGACCGTTTCCTACGATGCCGTCGAGGTTGGCACCGAGCTCCCGGAGGGCCGCTACCAGGTCCGCCGGGTCGACCTGATCCGCTACGCCGGCGCCTCCGGTGACTTCAACCCGATCCACTGGAGCGAGCGCACCGCCCGCTCGGTCGGGCTGCCGAACGTGATCGCGCACGGGATGTACACGATGGCGCTGGCCGGCCGGGCGCTCACGGACTGGACCGGTGATCCGGGTTCGGTGCGCGAGTTCGGGGTGCGCTTCACCAAGCCGGTGCCGGTGCCGGACGACGACACCGGGACCGAGGTCGTGGTCACCGGCCGGGTCGCCGCAAAGCTGGACGATCGGCAGGTTCGGGTCGACCTGGTCGCCAGCTGCGCCGGGGAGAAGGTGCTCGGCCAGGCCAGGGCGGTCGTCGCGCTGCCGTGACGACGGTTCCCGAGAAGATCAAGGCGCTGGCCGAGCGCCGGGTCGCCGCGCGGGCCGACCGGGATTTCGCCACCGCGGACGCGTTGCGCGACGAGCTGGCCGAGCTGGGCTGGCTGGTCCACGACGCGCCGGACGGCTACCGGCTGGTGCCGCGCCCGCCGTATCCGGTCTACGCCGATCTGCCCGCTCTGCTGCGCGGGCTCGACCCGGCCGCGCGTGCTGCTGCTCGCACCCCCGCCGGCTCGGGGTCCGGTCCCGCCCCGGCGCCGAGCGGAACCGCGCAATCCAGCGGCGCCCCAGAGTCGATCGATCAAGTGTCGCTTTCGGGCGATTCCGGCGGCGTGTCTTCGCGTGTCGTGACCAATGATCGATCAACTTCCGGCTCCGGCTCCGGCTCTGCTCCGGCCCGGCGGGCGACGGTCGGCCTGCTGGCCGAGGGCTGGCCGGACGATCTGCGGCGGTGCGTCGATGCGCTGATCGCGCATGCCCCGGCGGAGGTCGGGATCGCGGTCCTCGACCTGGGCAACGTGGACGGGATCGGAGACGTGCTGCACGAGCTCGCCGCCGCCCACCCGGATCGGGTGCTGGAACTCCACCTGGCCCAACCGGGTGCCGGCTGGGGACCAGGCGCCGGTTGGGGGCCGGCCCGTGCCGCGCTGCTCGCCGCCGACCCGGCCGAGATCCACATCGTCATGGACGGCTCCACGGTGCTGGACGGCGACGCGATCACCCCGCTGCTGAGCGCGCTGGACGATCCAGCCGTTGCCGGCGCCGGTTGGCGCGGAGCGAACTTCGACCTCGACGACGCCTGGCGGTCGGTGTCCGACGCCGGCCCGGGTGAGGTCGACGTGCTGCTCGGCTATCTCATGGCGATCCGGCGCTCGGCGCTACCCGAAGGCGGCGGGCCCGATCCGAAGGCCCGCTATTACCGCAATGCCGACCTCGAGCTCTCGTTGCTGCTCCGCGAGTCCGGCGGCCGGCTGGTGGTGCCGGTCGAACCCGCCGAGCTGCCCTGCCATCAGGAGCGGCACCACGGTTACCACGACGTGGATCCGGACTACCGCGATCGGGAGTCCCGGCGAAACTACGACCGGCTGCTGCGACGCTTCCGCGGCCGGACCGAGCTGCTGGCCCCGCGCGGGTCGAGCCCGACCGGGCCGGCCGCGAGCGAGGAGAGCCCACCCAGTCGGGGGAGTGCCTGATGGATCTTCAGCGGCGCGGATCGGTGCCCGGACGACGCCCGGCGGCGAAGTCGAGAGTCGCCATAGCGCCGCTATCGACTCATCCTCCGCCTTGCCGGATCGCCACCCGGATCACCGCCCGCATCCACCAAGATCCACCAGGCACTCCCTAGGCTTGCGCTCGTGCACGAACTCACCGGGGTGCCGCTGTCGTCGCTGACCACGCTGCGGCTTGGCGGGCCGGCTGCGCGGTTGGTGGAGGTGGTCAAGCCGGAGGACCTGGTCGCGGCGGTCCGGACCGCGGATACCGCGGGTGAGCCGGTGCTGGTGCTGGGCGGCGGCTCCAATTTGGTGGTCGCCGATGCCGGCTTCGACGGCACGGTGATCAAGGTCGCAACTACGGGAGTGCACGTAGCGGCCAGCGGCGACCTGGTCGCCATCACGGCGCAGGCCGGCGAGGACTGGGACGAGCTGGTCCGCACCGCGGTGGCCGAGGGCTGGTCCGGGATCGAGGCGATGTCCGCAGTCCCCGGGCTGGTTGGCGCGACCCCGATCCAGAACGTGGGCGCCTACGGCCAGGAGGTATCCGAGACGGTGACCGCGGTGACCGGGTATGACCGGCGAACCGGCGTGGCCCGGGTGATGCGGCCGGAAGAGTGCGGGTTCAGCTACCGCTCCAGCATGTTCAAGACCACCGACCGCTACGTCGTGCTCGACGTCACTTACACGCTCGTGGGCAGCCCGCTCTCGCAACCGATCCGGTATACCGAGCTGGCTCGCCGGCTGGGCGCCGACCCCGGTGACCAGGTGCCGCTGGCGGATGTGCGGGCGGCCGTGGTCGAGCTGCGCCGCGCCAAAGGGATGGTGCTCGACCCCGCCGACCCGGATACCACCAGTGCCGGCTCGTTCTTCACCAACCCGGTGGTAGCGGCCGACCTGGCGGCCGGGTTGCCGGCGGAAGCGCCGCGCTGGCCGGTGCCGGACGGCCGGGTTAAGCTCTCCGCTGCCTGGCTGATCGAACAGGCCGGATTCGGGAAGGGGTATGGCGACGGCGCGGCCCGCATCTCCACCAAGCACACGCTCGCGTTGACCAACCGGGGTGGCGCGAGCACCGCCGAGCTGCTCCAGCTGGCCCGGCAGCTGCGCGACGGCGTCCGGGACACGTTCGGGATCACGCTGGTCAACGAGCCGGTGCTGGTCGGCACGACGCTCTGACCGGTTATCCACAGGCCAGGAGCATCCGGCCCGGAACTGTCGGTGCCGGCCGCAAGGCTGGAAGCGACCTAGAGAGGAGGTCGCGATGCGCTGGCAGGAATTCGAGACGGCATGCCCGGAGTTCGCCGAGTTCGCCGACGCCAGGTTCAGAGCAGACCAGCTGGTCCTG
>JAKEEW010000006.1 GCA_022616375.1 Sporichthyaceae bacterium | reverse complement strand
GTCGGGTCCCGCCGCTCGCCGAGGAACGTCATCGTGAGCAGCCGGGTGCAATACATCGCCGTCAACACGACGGTGACCAGCCCGGCAACCAGCAGCAGCAGTCCGATCCAGCGGGCCGGCAGCGGTGCACCCTCGACCGCGGGCTCGCCGAGCAGCACGTGCTCGGCCGCCCCGAGGATGGCCTCCTTACTGAAGAACCCGGCCAGCGGTGGCACCCCGGCCAGCGCGGCCAGCCCGATCGCCATCGTCACGAACGTGACCGGCATCGCCCGGCGCAGCCCGCCCAGCGCGCGCATCGAGTTCGTCCCCACCGCGTGGATCACCGCGCCGGCGCACAGGAACAGCAGCGCCTTGAACGCGCCATGGGTGAGCAGGTGGAACACTCCCGCGCCCACGGCGCCGAGAGCCAATGCGGCACCCATGTACGCGAGCTGGCTGACCGTCGAGTAGGCCAGCACCCGTTTGATGTCGTCCTGGGCGAAGGCCGCGATCGCCGAACCCACCATCGTGATCGCGACGATGACCGCGAGCACCGCGAGCGTGGTGGGTGCCAGTGCGAAGACCGGGTAGAGCCGGGCCACCAGGTACATGCCGGCGGCGACCATGGTGGCCGCGTGGATCAGCGCACTGATCGGCGTCGGGCCGGCCATCGCGTCGGGCAGCCAGGACTGCAGCGGGAACTGCGCTGACTTGCCGACGACCCCGCCGAGCAGCAGCAGCGTGGCTAGGGTGGCGTGGTCGAGCTGACCGGCTTCGGCGGCCGCGAACACGTCGGCGATCCGGAACGATCCGGCGTCGGCCGCGAGCACGAAGATGCCGAACAGGAACGGCACGTCACCGAGCTTGGTCATGACGAACGCCTTGACCGCGGCGCCCTGTGCCCAGTCCTTCTCCCAGTAGTGCCCGATCAGGAAGTACGAGCAGATCCCCATGACCTCCCAGCCGACCAGCAGCACGATCAGGTCGGCGGACAGCACCACCAGCAGCATCGCCGCGGTGAACAGCGAGACCAGCGCGGCGTACGAGGAGTAGCGCGGGTCCCCGCGCATGTACCGGGTCGAGTACACCTGGACCGCGAGCGCGACCGCGCACACCATCACCGCGACCACCGCGGCCATCCCGTCCACCCGGGTTCCGGCCGTGATCGCGAACAACCCGGTCGGGGTGAGCTCGTGGACCGCCTCGACCACCCCGCTGTCGCGGGCGGCCCACCAGATCGGCACCGAGATCGCCAGCGCCGCGGTCGTGCCCAGCACCGCGATCGGTGCGGCCAGGCGTGGGAACCGCGGTCCGAGGAGCAGGCCAAGGACCGCGGCGGCGAACGGGATAGCGGGCAGCAGGCCCGCGTACTCCCTCATCGGCTAGCCGCCTGTTCCTCGATGATCCGCTCGTGGTCGAGCTCGCCGAGCTCGCGTAGTGCGTCGACATCGGAAGTCTGCCGGTTCCGGAACACCAGCAGGATGATCGCCAGCCCGAGCCCGATCTCGGCCGCCGCGATCGTGATGACGTAGAGCGTGAAGACCTGCCCGGAGCGCAGCGCGTCGCCGAGCCAGACATCGAACGCGACCAGGTTGAGGTTGACCGCGTTGAGCATGAGCTCGACCGACATCAGCACCAGGATCGCGTTGCGCCTGGCCAGCACCCCGTACACCCCGATGCTGAACAGCAGCGCCGACACCACGAGCGGATAGGCCAGTCGCATCAGCGCGCCACATCCTCGGCCCCGGCGCTGGTCTCGGTGCTCGACCCGCCGCCGCTCGCACCGCCCCCGCCCCCGCGGGACAGCACGATCGCGCCCACCAGCGCGGCCAGCAGCAGAACCGACAGCGCCTCGAACGGCAGCACCCAGTACCGGAAGATCGCCACACCCATCGCGGCGGACGAGCCGGCGACCCCGGCGTGCACGTCGATGTACTCCTGCCGAAACGCCTCACCCACCACTGTGACCAGCACGCCGCCGGTCGCCCCGGCCACCACCGCGGCCACCCAGCGGTTGCCGGTGGTGAACTCGGCCGAGTAGCCGATCGGCGCCCTGGTCAGCATCAGACCGAACAGCAGCAGCACGACCACCGCGCCGACATAGATGAGGACCTGCACCCACGCCACAAGCTCGGCGGTGAGCAGCAGGTAGCAGCCGGCCAGCGCGCCCAGCGTGACGACCAGCCAGAGCGCGGCGTGCACCAGGTTGGTCGAGGAGACCACGAGCAGGGCGGCGCCAACGGCGACCGCCCCAAGTAGCAGGAAGAGAATCTCGACCCCGGTCACGGGCCGCTCCCGGGCTCGGTGGACGGTGGATCGGCCTTGGCCGCGCTGCCGGGATCGGCGTCGGTGGCGCTGCCGGCGTCAGTGGCGCCGCGAGCCTCGGCAGTGCTGCGGGCCTCGGCAGTGCTGCGGGCCTCGGCGGTACTGCGGGCCTCGGCGGCCTGCCGCTCGACGGTAGCGGTCGCGGTGGCCAGCTCTTTGGGCTGCTCGGCGGCCGGGTCGTGCGCCGGTGGCGGCGGCACCGTCCACATCCAGTCCCGCAGCCGGTCCCGCTCATGGGTGAGGTCGCGGATGTCCAGCTCGGCGTACTCGAACTCGGGCGACCAGAACAGCGCGTCGAACGGGCACGCCTCGATGCAGATGCCGCAGTACATACACAGCGAGAAATCGATGGCGAACCGGTCGAGCACGTTGCGCTGCCGATCCCTGGCGCCGGGCTCGGTGGCCGGGATTGTCTCCTTGTGCGAATCGATGTAAATGCACCAGTCCGGGCATTCCCGCGCACACAGCATGCAGACCGTGCAGTTCTCCTCCAGCAGCGCGATCACTCCGCGGCTGCGCGGCGGAAGCTCGGGCAGGACGTCCGGATACTGCCGGGTGACCGAACGGCGGGTCAGATGCCGCCACGTCACGACCAGACCTCTGGCGAGTCCGCGCCCGGGAATCTGCACGGGCTAATCATGCCTCGGTTCGGCACCGCGAATGCGGTCAGTGTCTCCTCTAAAGTCGCGATTCGTGGATCTCGCCATCGAGCCGGGGCAACTTCTCCCTGTCGACCTGCTCGCCGTGTTCACCGGCAGCCTGCTCGGTGCCCAGGTAGCGGCCAGGGAACGGTTCGATCCGGCCGGTTTCGTGGCGCTGGCGATCGCGTCCGGACTGGGTGGCGGGTTGATCCGCGACACGCTGGTGCGGGCCGGTCCACCGCTGGCACTGGTCCAGCCGGCCTACCTGATCACTGCCGACTTGGCCGCCGTCGTCGCGTTCCTGGTCAACTTCGGGCATGTCGGGGTCCCTCCGCGATCATTACGCACGAAACGAGCAGACAAATCGCCCATACTGGGTGATCGTTTGCTCATTTCGCGCGTAATGATCGACTACAGGGGGCGTCGGGGTGGCCGGCGGCTACAGAACCTTGATCACGCCGGTGATGGCCAGCTGCAGCAGCGCCAGCGGGATCAGCCCGGCCCAGGCCAGCTTCTGCAGCTGGTCCTCGCGCAGTCGCGGGTAGGCCACCCGCGCCCAGATCACCAGAAACGCCAGGGCCATGGTCTTAAGCAGCATCCACAGCCAGCCGAGCTGGTCGGCGAACGGACCCTGCCAGCCGCCGAGGAACAGCACCGCGGTCAGTGCCGACAGCACCACGATCCCGGCGTACTCGGCCAGCAGGAACAGCGCGAACCGAAGCCCGGTGTACTCGGTGTAGGCGCCGAAAATGATCTCAGAGTCGGCGACCGGCATGTCGAACGGTGGCCGTTGCAGCTCGGCGAGCCCGGCGACGAAGAAGACCACCGCACCGATCAGCTGCCAGATCAGCCAGGACGGGTGCCACTCCGCCACGATTCCCTGTAGCGACAGGGTGCCGGCCGCCATCGCGACCGAGGACGCGGCCAGGATCAGCGGCAGCTCGTAGGCCATCAGCTGCGCGGCCGTGCGCAGCCCGCCGAGCAGCGAGTATTTGTTCGCGCTCGCCCAACCGGCCATCAGAGTGCCGAGCACGCCAACGCTCATCACCGCGAGCACGAAGAACAGTCCGACGTCGAGCGACTGGCCGACCAGGTCACCCGGACCGAGTGGGATGACGATCAACACGACCAGGTAGGGGATCAGCGCGATCCCCGGCGCGAGCTGGAACACGGTCCGGTCCGCGCCGGCCGGGACCACATTCTCCTTCTGCACGAACTTGACCCCGTCGGCGATCAGCTGGGCCCAGCCGTGGAACCCGCCGGCATACATCGGCCCGAGTCGGGCCTGCATGTGCGCCATCGCCTTGTGCTCCATCTGACCCACCAGCAGCGGCAGGATCAGGAACGCGGCCAGCACGCCGGCCAGCCGCAGCGTCACCTCGAGCGCAGTGTTCACGACCGGGTCCCACCGGTGTCATCGGCTGCCGGCCCGGCCTCTGGGTCGACCCCATCGGCCACCTCGGTCGCCTCGGCTATCTCGACCGCTTCGACCGGAGGCGGACTCGGCGGGTGCGGGCCCCAGGTCTGCGAGTCGGGCACTCCCGGCGGCAGCGTCCGGCGCCGCCCCGGTGCGGCCCGGCCCACGTCGTGGTCGGACTCCCCCGGCTCCTTCGCGCCGGGCCAGGCCTTGGCCGCCCGCGCGGCCAGCATGAAGTCCTTGCGGAGCGGGTTGCCCTCGAAACCGTCGGGCAGGAGCAGCGGGATCAGGTTCGGATGGCCGGCAAACTCGATACCGAACATCTCGAACGTCTCCCGCTCGTGCCAGTTGGCGCCCGGATAGACCCCGGTTGCGGTGGCCAGCGTGGCCGCCTCACGGGGCAGCGTGGTCCGGACCAGTAGGTGTTCCCTGGCCGGCAAGGACCACAAGTGCACGACCACCGAGAAGCCTTGGTCGAGCTCGTCCACCCCGGACAGCCAGTCGAAATACCCGTAGCCGAGCTCGTCCCTGGCCGCGGTCAGCGCGTCCACCCAGCGCCCGGCCGGCACGTCCGCGGTGAGCTGGCCGTACGAGTCGTCGACCGTCACCTTGTCGCCCAGCGCGGCGGTCAACCTGGCCGCCAGCTCCTCCGCGCGGCTCACCGGTAGCGCGCCTCGAGCGACTCGTTGGCGATCTTCTCCTGCAGCTTGAGTATTCCCTGCAGCAGCGCCTCGGGCCGAGGCGGGCAGCCGGGCACGTACACGTCCACCGGCACGATCTGGTCGACACCCTTCGTGACGCAGTAGGAGTCCCAGTACGGCCCGCCGCAGTTGGAGCAGGCCCCGAACGAGATCACGTACTTGGGCTCGGGCATCTGCTCGTAGAGCCGCTTGACCGCGGGCGCCATCTTGTCGCTGACGGTGCCGGAAACCACCATCAGGTCGGCCTGCCGAGGGCCTGGCGCGAACGGGATGACCCCCAGCCGGATGAAGTCGTGCCGGGACATCGAGGCCGCAATGAACTCGATCGCGCAACAGGCCAGGCCGAAGTTGAACACCCACAGCGAATAGCGCCGGCCCCAGTTGAGCACCAGCCGCATCGGGGTGGGTGCCAGCTTCTGCAGCCCACCGAGCCGCACCGGCGCGCCGATCGGCACCGCGGTCCGAGCCACCTCGGCCGAGGTCACACCCACGTCAGCACGCCCTTCTTCCAGGCATAGAGCAACCCCACGGCGAGGAAGCCGATGAACACGAACATCTCGACCAGCGTGGTCACCCCGAAACCTGGCAGCGCGAACACGGTCGCCCACGGGAACAGGAACACCGCGTCCACCGCGAAGATGACGTACAGGTAGGCGTACACGTAGTAGCGGATGTGGGTGTGGGCCCAGCCCTCGCCGACCGGATCGACGCCGCACTCGTAGGTGAGCAGCTTCTCCGGAGTCGGCGCGTGCGGGCGCAACAGTCGGTTCGCGCTCAGGGCCACCGTGACGAAGACCGCGCCGATCAGCAGGATCAGCCCGACCACGGCGTACGCACCGAAGTACCCGGTCACGGTCGGGAGTCTAGCCCGCAGATCCGGCGATCCGAGCGGATCTCCAGGCCGGATCTGCGGGTCGGATCTGCGGGTCGGATCTGCGGGGCCGGATCTCAGACCGGGATTCCGGTAGCGATCACGGGCAGCCGGCGCCCCGGTGATCGGCAACAGGGTGGATAACCCGAGAATAGACAGGCCAGGCAGCGAGATGGCCCCGCCCGGCCACGACCGCGAAGCTGGACGTGTTCGCTGGACCGCACCCATCGGAGCCTGGTACCCCATGACCATGTCCATCCCGGCCACCCGCCCCAGCCCATCGCTGGCGCAGCGGGTGCCGTTCGCCCTCATGCCGTTCCATCCCCGGACCTGGCGGGAGACCCTCTACGTCCTGCTCAGCTTCCCGATCGGGGTCGCCGGCTTCGTGTTCGTGGTGACCATGCTGTCGGTCGGTGGCGGTTTGATCATCACCCTGATCGGATTGCCGATCATCGGTATGGCGATCCTCGGCGGCCGTGCGGTCGGTGCACTGGAGCGGGCCCGGATGGCCGGGCTGCTCGGCGAACGGATCCCGCCGCCCCGGCCGCTGCGCCCGGCCGAGCCCGGCGTCTGGAAGTGGATCAAGACCGTGCTCACCGACGGTCCGGGCTGGCGCGCACTGGCCTACCTGGTGCTGCTGTTCCCGTGGGCGGTGTTCACGTTCGCGATGACGGTCGGGTTCTGGGCGTACGCGCTCGGCGGGGTGAGCTACCCGATCTGGTACCGGTGGATCGAAACCGACGGCGGCACCGGCGCGCAGCTCGGCACCTGGGACGGCAAGATTCACTACTTGGACACCGGCTGGGAGCTCGTCGGGGTGGCCGCGGTGGGTCTGGTGCTGCTGTTCATCACCCCCTACCTGGTGCGCGGTTTCGCCAACGTGGAGCGCGCGATGGTGCGCGGCCTGCTCGGCCCGACCCCGATGACCGAGCGGGTCCGCGACCTTGCGGCCACCCGGGACAGCGCGCTCGCGACCAGCGCGGCGGATCTGCGCCGGATCGAGCGCGACCTGCACGACAGCACCCAGGCCAGGCTGGTGGCGCTGTCCATGGACCTTGGGATGGCCAAGGAGAAGCTGGCCGACGATCCGGATCAGGCGCAGCGGCTGGTTGCGAAGGCACACGACGAGGCCAAGCTCGTGCTGGCCGAGCTGCGCGGGATCGCCCGCGGGATCCACCCAGCCGTGCTCACCGACCGCGGCCTGGACGCCGCGGTGTCCGCGGTGGCCGCGCGCAGCCCGATCCCGGTCTCGGTGCAGGTCGACCTGCCGCCGCAGCGACCGGCACCGGCGCTCGAGGCGATCGCGTACTTCTGCGCCTGCGAGCTGCTGGCCAACGTGGCCAAGCACAGCCGATCCGGCACCGCCACGCTGGCCATCGACCGAGTCGAGGACCAGCTTCGGCTGGTCGTCAGCGACGACGGGATCGGTGGCGCCGATCCGGAGCGCGGAACCGGGCTGGCCGGTCTGGCCGAGCGGGTCGCGACCGTGGACGGGCGGCTGGACATCCACAGCCCGGCCGGTGGACCGACGGTGGTCACGGTGGAACTGCCATGGACGCCGTGACCGCCCGCGACCGGGCGGCCGAGCTGGTCGCCCCGGTGATCGACCCGGCCACCTACCGGGCCTGGCTGTTCCTGCTCGCGAGCTTCCCGCTCGGCGTGGTCAGCTTCGTCTGGATCGTCACCACGCTCACGGTCGGCGTGGCCACCAGCTTCACGCTGGTAGGGATCCCGGTGGTCGCGGTCTCGGTGCTCGGTGCGCGAGTGCTCGGCTCGATGGCTCGCCCGCTGGCCCGTTGGGGGCTGGGTGCGCAGATCCCCGAGCCCCCGCCGGTGCCACCGGAGCCCGGTCTGTTCGGCTGGCTCCGCTCGGTGTTGACCGACGCGGCCGGCTGGCGGACCATGCTCTACCTGTTCCTGCTGTTCCCGATCGGCCTGGCCGGCGGCGTGCTGGCGACCGTGCTGGCGGCGACCGCGGTGCTCACCCCGGTGCTGCTGATCGGCCCTTGGATCATCAAGGCCGTCTCCGCTCCGATCCGCTGGCTGGCCGAGCGGCTGCTCGCCCCGGTGACGCTGTCCGAGCGGGCCAGGCGGCTGCAGGCCAGCCGGCAGCAGGTGGTCGACACTGCGGCCGATGACCTGCGCCGGATCGAGCGCGACCTGCACGACGGCGCGCAAGCCAGGCTGGTTGCGCTGGCCATGGATCTTGGGATGGCGCGGGAGAAGCTGGCCACCGGCGGCGACCCGGACCAGGTGGAGACGCTGGTCGCGACCGCGCACGACGAGGTCAAGGCCGCGCTGATTGAGCTTCGCGAGCTGGCCCGCGGCATCCATCCGGCGGTACTCACCGATCTGGGCCTGGATGCGGCGCTGTCCTCGGTGGCCGCGCGCTGCATCGTGCCGGTCGAGCTGACCGTGTCGGTGCCGACCC
>JAKEEW010000448.1 GCA_022616375.1 Sporichthyaceae bacterium | reverse complement strand
GCCAGGCAGGGACCGGCCAGGCAGGGACCGGCCAGGCAGGGACCGGCCCGGCTGGCCTTGACCCGGTCGAGGTTGACGCGCTGTTCCCACCCCGGGTGGGGACGCAGTGCGGTTGGTGCGATTTCCGGGCGCATTGCCCAGAAGGGTCGGCTCGCTACCCGGCCAACGACCCCTGGGCCGGAGTGTGACCCTCCACGGCACCGGCTCGTTGCCGGCCGCCGCCGGGTCGGCCCTCCGTCGGTGGGTGCGCGCGGCCGATTGATGCCGGATCCGCCGGCATGGGGCCGGCCAGTGCGGCCGGGCGCTCTACCGCGGAGGTGGCCCGCACGGTCTTGCCGTCCGCCTCGGCCAGCGCCTGGCTGCCATCGGACTGCTGCGACCAGACCAGGTCGACCTCGAACCAGACGCACTTGCCGCTGCCCGATTCCGTCCAGCCCCACCGGGTGGCCAGCGAGTCGACCAGTTGCAGTCCGCGCCCACTTTGCAGTCCGCCGTCGGGGCGTTTCTGCGGGGCGCCTTCGGGATTGTTGTCGTGGACCTCGATCCGCACACCGGTGAGAATGTCGCGCGCCACCAGCCGGAGCGGTGGATGGCCGTGCAGGAGCGCATTCGTGACAAGCTCGCTGACCAGCAGGATCGTCACCTGGTCGAGGTCGCGCAGGCCCCAGGTCTCCAAGTGATCGGAGACAAGCCGACGTGCCCGACGAACCTCAGCGGGGTCGTCGCGCAGGACGGTGCGGAGCTCCACGATCGTGTTGTCCCTTCCCGTAAGAGATTACTCACGGTGGCGACGCCCAGACTCGGATTCTTACAAAGGTGCCGGGTGTCGCGAAGCCCCCATCGTCAGGTTGTTAGCAGTTCGGCACGTTTCCAGAAATCACAGAGAACGTCCGCAGTCGTCACCGGGTCGTCTACGGCGGGGGAGTGACCGGATCCGGCGATGACGGTGTAGGTCGCGCCGAGCCGCTCGGCCATCTCGCGCTGTTCCGCGGACGGCCACGCGTCGTCGCTGCTGCCGTGCGTGACCAGGATCGGCAGCCCAGCGTCCCGCAGGACCACCGCGACATCGTCGACCCGGTCCGGCGCACCGAGCAGGTAGCGGGACTCGGCCAGCAGCGCGGCCTTGTTGTTGGCCACGAACCGTTTGCGCAGGAACCGCTTGATGCGTCGCGACGGGTTGGTGCCCTCGCCGGCCTGTTCGCGCAGCTCGGCGACCTTCGCCAGATCGTACTGCTCGAGCGCGGCCAGTTGCCGCGCGACCAGTTCGGCCGGGTCGCCGGACAGAGCGGCCGGGCCGGTGCACAGCAGCGCGAGTGACCGGACGAGATCGGGTCTAGCTTGCGCGGCGTGCCGGGCCATGACGCCGCCGAGCGAGTGGCCGACCAGATGGACGGCCGGGCCGCGGTGGCCGTCCGGGGTGAGTGCGACGACCAGCGCGACCACGTCCTCGGCCTGCTCGCCCGGCGCGTACCCGCTCTCGTCGTCCGGACCCGGGGTCTGGTAGTGACCGCGCGGGTCGACGGCGACGACCCGGTAGCCACGAGCGGACAGTGGCTCGAGGATGCCGATGAAGTCTTCCTTGGACCCGGTGAAACCGGGTACGAGTAGCGCGATGCCGCGTGCCGTGGCCGAATCGGCCGGCTCGGCTACATGGGCCGCGAACGTACCGCGCGTGGTCTCGATGCGCTCCGCGCGGGCGCACCCGGGCAGGTCGAGGAAACGCGGGGTGCTCACCCGGCCGATGATGTCAGCTCACGTTGGCCGCGCCTAGTTGATCGATCCACCCGACGCGATCTGGAACCGAGCCGCCGCCGAGTGTGTATCTGACAGCGAAGGAGGGAGCCGGTAAGGAGGGAGCCGGATGCCGTCAGGTCGAACCAGCCGGGACGTCCGTGTAGTCGGCGTCCTTGTCCTGCTGGTCACCTTGATCGTGACTGGTGGCTGCCAGCGGGACCGCGCGGCGTCTGCCGGCCCCGACGGCGGCCCCAGCGGTGGCCCCAGTGGCGGCGCCGGCCAGCCCACGCTCGCTACCGATGTCGCCGCCGTCCTACGCCAGCCGTGGCAACCGCCCGGGCCCGGTGTACCCGATCGTGGGATCCGGCGGCTCGATGTGGAGTTCCCGGCGACGACCGAGACCCAGGTTGCCGGCGGCGAGTGGTCGGGGCGGAAGGTGCTGTGGGTGATCTCCGACGACTACGACGGTCCGGCGCTCATCCGTGGCCTCCGGCTGGACGGTCCGGGAACGGTCGGGGGTTCGGGACCACCGACCGTACCGAGCCCGAGTTGTTCCTGCCGGCCGGCCGATCGGACTACGTCATCGCCGGTGGCTGGCGGAACCGGACATCCACCGCGACCCGCGTGCGCACGCCCGGGTGCTACGCATGGCACGTCGACGGGTTGGCCTTCAGCTACTCGATCGTCTTCGAGGTCCGAAGCGTGCCTGGGTAGGGCCCAGACGGCTCGGCTCGCGCCGCGGGCCGACCGGCTAGGCCTCGGTGGCGGGCGCTCCGGGCTTGGTCACGCGGGCCCGGCGGCGCCGCCGCCTGGGCCGTCCGGGCTGAGCCGCCTCGTTGCTCGCGGACGCATCCGCCACCACGGTGTCGACGGCCACCCCGATCGGCGCCGCGGCGGACGCCTCACCGCCGAGCGGAACGCCGCCACGGGTCCTGACCCGGGTGCGGGCGCTTGCGGCGGCGGTGGATCGCTCCGCCGCGCCGTCCCGGTCCGCACGGCTTGAGCGCGCCGACCGGCCCCGGCCGGAGCCACGCTCGTCCCGGCCGGAGCCACGCTCGTCCCGGCCGGAGCCACGGTCCGCCCCGCGAGTGCGGCCACGGCCGATCTTGGTCCGCCGACCGCCGGTCTCGCCGAGATCCTCGACCTCCTCGGCCGCAAGCCCGGCTCGGGTCTGCGCCGTCTTGGGCAGGATCCCGGTCACGCCGGCCGGGATGCCGAGCATGTCGTAGAGGTGCTCGGAGGTGGAGTAGGTTTCCATCGGCTCGTCGAAGGACAGCCCGAGATCACGGTTGATCATCGACCAGCGGTGCTGCTCGTCCCAGTCCACGAAGGTGACCGCGACCCCGGACGCGCCGGCCCGGCCGGTCCGGCCGATCCGGTGCAGGTAGGTCTTCGCGTCCTCCGGGCACTGGTAGTTGATCACGTGCGTGACGCCGTCGATGTCGATGCCGCGGGCGGCCACGTCGGTGGCCACCAGGATGTCGACCTTGCCCTTGCGGAACGCGCGCAGCGCCTGTTCGCGGGCGCCCTGGCCGAGATCACCGTGCACGGCAGCGACCGCGAAGCCGCGCTCGACCAGGTCGTCGGCGAGGTTCTGTGCGGTGCGCTTGGTCCGGCAGAAGATCATGACAAGACCTCGGTCTTCGGCCTGCAGGATCCGGGCGGTCATCTCGATCTTGTCCATGGCGTGCGCCCGGAACACGTGCTGCACGGTCTGCGGGACCACGGCGGTCTCGTGCCCCTCCTCGCCGCGGATGTTGGTCGGCTGCCGCAGGTACTGCCTGGCCAGCCCGACCACCGCCCCCGGCATGGTGGCCGAGAACAGCAGGGTCTGCCGGTTCTCCGGGGTCTGGCCGATCAGCTTCTCGACATCCGGCAGGAAGCCGAGGTCGAGCATCTCGTCGGCCTCGTCCAGGACCAGGACCTTCACGTGGCTCAGGTCGAGGTGTCGCTGGTCGGCCAGGTCGAGCAGCCGACCCGGGGTGCCGACGACGACGTCGATGCCGGACTTGAGCGCATCGATCTGCGGTTCGTAGGCGCGGCCACCGTAAACGGTGAGCACGCGCATGCCGAGCTTGGAACCGGCGAGCTTGAGGTCGCCGGCGACCTGCAGGGCGAGCTCACGGGTGGGCACGACGACCAGGGCCTGTGGTCGCCCGGGCTCGGCCAGCAGGGCGTAGGCGTCGCGGTCCAGCGGGCTGACGATGCGCTGCAGTAGCGGAACGCCGAAGGCCAGAGTCTTGCCGGTGCCGGTGCGGGCCTGGCCGATCACGTCGGCGCCGAGCAAGGCGATCGGCAGGGTCATCTCTTGGATAGGGAACGGGTGGGTGATCCCGACTGCGTCGAGCGCGTCGGCGATCTCCGGTACGACTCCGAGGTCGTGGAAGGTGATCAGGGTGCTTCCTTTTCGCTTTGGCCGGCTCGCCCGCGTCGTGATCTCGTAGAGCCCCCCGTAGATCGCGCGGACCCGAGCCGGTGTGGCCGGCGTAGCCGGCCAAAGATCGTTGCTGCGCCAGTTGGCGCAGGTATCCGCGCCATTTGCGGTGCGGACCAGGCCAGTCTACCCGCTGTGCGGGTGAACCCAGCAGTTACGCTGCCGTGCCATGACCGACGTGCTTGACCAGGATCCGGACTACCGGGCCGCGGTAGTCGATCTTCTCGGGGTACTGGCGCTCGGGGAGCTGATGGCGTTCGAGCGGTTGGCCGAGGACGCCAAGCTCGCACCGGGGATCACCGACAAGGCTGAGCTGGCCGCGATGGCGGCGGCGGAGTTCCACCATTTCGAGCGGCTGCGCGATCGGTTGGTCGAGCTCGGTGAGGATCCGGCCGCAGCGATGGAGCCATTCGTGACGGCACTGGAGGAGTTCCACGCCCGGACCGCACCGAACGACTGGCTGGAGGGATTGATCAAGGCCTACGTCGGGGACGGGATCGCCACCGACTTCTACCGCGAGGTTTCCGCGTTGGTCGACCCGAGGACCCGGGAGCTGGTCCTGGAGGTACTCGAGGACACCGGGCACGCCGAGTTCGCGGTCGATCGGGTCAGGAAGGCGATCGAGGCCGATCCCCGGATGGCCGGGCGGCTCGCGCTGTGGGGCCGCCGGCTGGTCGGCGAGGCGCTCAGCCAGGCTCAGCGGGTGGCCGCGGACCGGGACGCGCTGGCGAACTTGCTGGTCTCCGGGCGGGTGCCGGCCGGCTTCGACCTGGCCGAGGTGGGCAAGATGTTCGCCCGGCTGACCGAGGCGCACACCCGCCGGATGGCCGCGCTCGGGCTGTCCGCGTAGCCGTGCCCGTGCCGGGTGGTGGTGGACGAGCCGCCGGCCGTGGATCTACATCGCGGCTGAATCGGTGATCCACCGACCGGATCACCGATTCACCCACGACGCGGGCTAGATCCTGGGGGAGCCGCGACCAGTACCGGTGCCGGTTCCGGTGGCACCGCGGCCCATCCCGGCGAGCAGCATCACGCCGAGGGCGGCCAGCGCTACCTGCAGCAAAGCAGTAGGCAGCCAGCTCCAGTCGAACGCCTTGCCGAGCGCTGCACCGATCAAGGCTGCGATCAGGCCGATGCCCACCGTCATCCACGGTTTGATGGTCTGCTTACCGGGCACGGCCAGCTGCCCGAGCACGCCGACGATCGTGCCGACGATCAGGGCACTGATCAGGCCATGTACTTCCACGACTGCCTCCGATGTCTGACTGTACGAGGACTCGCACCCGGTTCTGATCCGAGTTTCGCCCAGGTCAGAGCGGTACGGAGGACAGATCACCCATCCGCAGGCAGTCCGGGAGGGTCTCCCGAAGGGTCCGCCGGATGGCCCTACATCGCGCCGAAGCCGACCCGCCGCTCCATCTGCTCGCCGATCTCCACGTAGGCCAGGCGGTTGGCCGGGACCAGCAGCTTGCGGCCCCGCTCATCAGCCAGGGCCAGGACCCCGTCCTCGGCCTGAAGCGCGGCGTTCACCGCCGCTTCGATCTCCTCAGGGGCCTGCGCGCTCTCCACGATCAGCTCTCTGGCCACGTGCTGCACGCCGATCTTGACCTCCACGCATCGCCCTCCGGATCAAGCCCACCGGCGCCCACCGGGCGGGTGAGATACGACCTTGACCAATGCAGGCTAGCCGAGACCGGCTCGCCTGCCCGGACTACCCGGCTGGCTCGTCCTTGCGCGGGAATCCTCGGATCCCTCGCCAGGACAGGGTCGCGACCAGTTGCGCGGCCGCCGAGCGGGGGATGCTGCCGGCCGCCGCCAGCCAGTATCGAGCAGTGACCGAGGCCATCCCGACCAGCCCGACCGCGAGCAACATCGACTCCTCGCCGCGCAGCCCGGTGTCCTCGGCGATCACCCGGCTGACCAGCTCGGCGCACTGCTCGGTGACCCGGTCCACCCGCTCCCTGACCGCCTGCTCGTTGGTCAGATCGGACTCGAACACCAGCCGGAACGCGCCCGCCTCGTCGTCCACGAACGCGAAGTAGGCCTCCATGGTGGCGGTGACCCGCTGCTTGTTGTCGTGGGTGGACTCCAGCGCGTCCCTGACCGCGGCCACCAGCGCCTCGCTGTGCTGGTCGAGCAGCGCCAGATAGAGCTCGAGCTTGCCGGGAAAGTGCTGGTAGAGCACCGGTTTGCTGACCCCGGCCCGTTCGGCGATGTCGTCCATGGCCGCGGCGTGGTAGCCCTGGGCGACGAAGACCTCCTGGGCCGCGCCGAGCAGCTGCATCCGGCGCGCCGGCCGGGGCAGGCGGGTGCCGCGCGGGCGGACATCGTCCAGAGCGGTCACGGGCACTCCTGAGGTGATCGCGCAGGGGCTGCCCGATGATTCCGGCCCGAGCAGCATGCTGGCCTCATCCTACGGCGCGGTGCGGCCGTCAAGGGCTAGTCGGGGCCTTGGGCAATGTCGGCCGTTTCGAGGCACCTAGATCGGCGAACAGATCGCCGTCTTCGGCTACCCGATCGAGCACATCTGAGGCCAGAAAGCGCAGGTCGGACGGGGTGTCGCAGGCCTCGACCTCGGCCCAGGTGAGCGGTGTGGACACGGTCGGGGCATCCTGAGCGCGCAGTGAGTACGGCGCCACGGTGGTCTTGGCCGCGTTGTTCTGGCTCCAGTCGACGAAGACTTTGCCGCCGCGCAGCCGCTTGTCCATCCGGGCCACGATCGACTTGGGATGGGCTCGTTCGAGCTGCTCGGCGAGCTTGCGGGCATACCCGGAGGTGTGTTCGTCGGAGGTCGGCTTGATCGGCACGTAGACCTGCATGCCCTTGGCTCCTGAGGTCTTAGGGAACCCGGTCAGGCCGTCCGCTGCCAGCACCTCGGCGACCAGCTGGGCCACCCGCGTGCAGTCCACGACGTTGGCCGGCGGACCCGGATCGAGGTCGAAGACCAGCAGGTCGGAGGGTTTCGCGGCACCACGCGGGCCGACCTTCCACTGCGGCACGTGCAGCTCGAGCGCGGCCAGGTTGGCCAGCCAGACCAGCGCGGCCCGCTCCTCGGCGAGCACGAAGTTGATCTCCTCGCGGTTCATCGTGCTGCCCGGCACCGGCAAGGTGACCTGCCGCACCCACTTCGGGGTGTGCGAGGGCGCGTTCTTCTCGAAGAAGAACTGACCGTCGACCCCGTCCGGATAGCGCTTCCGGGTGAGCGGGCGAGCGGTCAGGTGCGGCAGCAGCACCTCGGCGATCCGGGTGTAGTAGTCGATGACCTCGGCCTTGGTGAACCCGACCTCGGGATAGAGCACCTTGTCCAGGTTGCTGAGCGCGAGCCGGCGCCCGTCGATCTCCACCGGGACTTTCTGGCTGCTCACCCGACCACCGTAGCCGCCTCGATCTTCGGCTCAGGGAGCCGCCGAGGCGTCATTGATGGATTTTGAGGTATATGTCGACCGGATGGGTGGCGAAATTCGTCCCGAACCGCGACCATGCGAACGTGATTCCCCAATTGGGGCTACGGTGCACCGGCCGGCGCGGGGCACACTGATCTAGACGGACGCATGAGGAGATGTCATGCCGCAGACCATCTGGAAGGGCGCGATCTCCTTCGGACTGGTCACGATCCCGGTCAAGCTCTACGCGGCCACCGAGGAGCGTGGTGTGTCGCTGCATCAGGTGCACATCGCTGACGGTGGGCGGATCAGATACCGCCGGATCTGCGAGGCCGACGGCGACGAGGTGCCCTACCGCGACATCGGGCGCGGCTACCAGCTGCCCGACGGGGACACGATCGTGCTGACCGAAGAAGACATGGCCAACCTGCCGTTGGCGTCGAGCCGATCGGTGGAGGTGCTGCAGTTCGTCGACTCGGACAACATCGATCCGATCAACTTCTCCCGCAGCTACTACCTCGAGCCGGACGGTCCTGGTGGCAAGCCCTACGTGCTGCTGCGGGACGCGTTGCGCCGCACCGACAAGGTCGCGGTGGTCAAGGTGGCGCTTCGGTCTCGTGAGTCGCTGGCCACGCTGCGCCCGGTCGGAGACGTGCTGGTGCTGCAGATGATGCTGTGGCCGGACGAGGTCCGCGATGCCCGCGCGTTCGCGCCCGGCGATGATGTCGAGGTGCGCGCCCAAGAGGTGGCGATGGCCGAGTCGTACATCGCCACGCTCAGTGGCGAGTTCGACCCGACCGCATACACCGACGCCTACCGCGAGGCCCTGATGGAGGTCATCGAGGCCAAGGCGGCGGGCCGGCCGGTCCGCGAGGAAGCCACCACCACGCCGGCACCTGGCGAGGTCGTGGACCTGATGGACGCACTGCGCCGCAGCGTCGAGGACGCCAAGCGCCGTCGCGGCGAATCGGGTTCCGAACCGGAGTCCGGCGGGCGGAAGGCGCCGGCCAAGAAGGTGCCCGCGGCCAAGACCACCAAGACCGCGCCGGCCAGCAAGGCTCCGGCGAAGAAACCGGCGGCCAAGCGCACCGCGGCGAAGAAGACCGCACGCAAGGCCACGAAGAAGGCCCCGGCTAAGGAGCCTGACAAAGGCAAGCCCGACGGCTCCAGCCGAGGGAAGAAGAAGAGCGCATAACCCGCTGACCCCGTGGCGGTAGCCGGGCCGGGTTAGCGGTAGTCGTCCTCGTCGTGTTCGACGACTCTGCGCTGCTCGGCCGCGTCCGCCTCGTCGGTCTCCAGCGGGACGGCGCCGTTGGAGCCGTTCCAGCCGTCCTGCACCGGCGTGTGCTGCTCGACCGCGTCAGCTTCCGGGGTCTCGATATCCATCTCGCTCTCCTCGGACGCTTCCGGGTCCTGCGCCTCGTCGTCGGAATGCAGGTCCATCTCGGACACGGGCGCTCCCTTCGGTGGGTAGGGCGCCTACGCAGCCTACGCGCTCGATTCCGGGCTCCGGCCCCCGGCCCGGCGAAGATCACCCTCGGTACAGTGCGGCTATGACCAGCGGTCCCTTTACCTGGCCGCCGACCACGGTGCGGATCGGTGAGCAGGAGCTGACGGTGCGCAGGGCCGAGCCGACCGGGCCGGATCCGCAGCCGGCCGTGTTCGTCCACGGATTGGGCGGCTCGTCGGTCGACTGGACCCGGCTGATGGAGCTGTTGCGCGATCTTGTGGATGGGATCGCTCCCGATCTACCAGGATTCGGCTACTCCCCGCCGCCAAGCCCGGCCAAGCACTCCCTGGGGGCCTACGCCCGATTGGTCGAGCGCTTGATCGAGCAGCGCTTTCCCGACACGCCGGTGCACCTGTTCGGCAACTCGATGGGCGGGACGATCTCGACCCTGGTCGCGGCCCGCCGGCCCGAGCTGGTCCGCAGCCTGACCCTGATCTCCCCGGCGCTGCCCGAGGTCCGGCCGCTGCGCAGCGCCGCGCCGGTTGCGCTGCTCGCGGTGCCGGGGGTTGGTGCCAAGGCGGCCCGCAAGCTGTACGCGATCCCGGCCGAGCAGCGAGTCGGGATGTTGCTCGAGCTCTGCTTCGGCGATCCGGCCGCGGTGCCGGCCGACTGGCGAGAAGCCGCCGCCGCCGAGGTACGGCGACGGGCCGAGCTGCCGTACGCGCCGTCTGTGCTCGCGGCCAGCGCCCGTGGCCTGATCGGGCACTACCTGCTGCCACGCCGTAATGGCCTGTGGCGGCAGGCGGCGAAGGTGAGCGCACCGACCCTGTTGGTGTACGGCGGCCGGGACAAGCTTGTGAACCCTCGAATGGCCGGTCGGGCGGCCAAGACCTACCCCGATGCCCGGCTTGTCCTGCTGCCACTCAGTGGTCACGTGGCACAGATGGAGCATCCGCAAGCCGTCGCGCGGGCCTTCCGAGACTTGCATCTGACCACCGGGGCTGCCGCCGTCCGCTAGCGTCGGCTCCCTATGGCTCGACATCGAATGGCTCCGATCGCGGACCCGGCACGCCGTGTCGCAGGTCGGAGCCTCAACGGTCACGGTGGTTCCGGTTGGACCGGTTTGTCGGAGACGTACCGACCGCCGAACCGGCCCGAACGACCCGACTGGATCACGTTGCCCGAGGCGAGTCTGCCGCCCGAGACAACGTCCGCCCTGCCCCGGCAGCGGGTCAACGGCGGGCCTGCCGGCCCCGGGGTAGGGTCCGCGCCGCGGCGCGGGACCCGGCCGCGCCCGATCCAGTCACGCCGAACCCAGTCACGCCGAACCCAGTCACGCCGAACCCAGTCACGCCGAACCCAGTCACGCCG
>JAKEEW010000447.1 GCA_022616375.1 Sporichthyaceae bacterium | reverse complement strand
CTGGCCGACATCGCCGCCATGGGCGCCGTGCCGACCGCGCTGCTGGTCGGGCTCGGTGCTCCCGGCACGTTGCCGGTGGACTGGGCGGTGGCGCTGGCCGACGGGCTACGGGACGAGTGCGCACCGCTCGGTGCCTCGGTCGTGGGTGGCGACCTGGTCCGGGCCGAAGCGGTCACCGTGGCCGTCACCGCACTCGGCGATCTGGCCGGCCGCGCGCCCGTGACCAGAGCGGGGGCACGGCCCGGCGACCTCGTCGCGGTGGCCGGCAAGGTCGGCTGGTCGGCGGCCGGTCTGGCCCTGCTCACCATGGCGTCTAGCGAGTCCGAGGTGGCGGAGTCGGCGCTGGTGCGCGCGCACCGCCAGCCGGAGCCGCCGTACCGGGCCGGCGCCGAGGCGGCCGAGCACGGGGCGACCGCGATGATCGATGTCAGCGACGGGCTCCTGCAGGACCTCGGCCACGTCGCGTCGGCCAGCGGGGTCGCGATCGACCTGGATCCGACCGGATTCGAGCTAACCCCGCTCCTCGGCACGGCGGCACGTTGCGGGGTCGACCCGCTGGACTGGGCGCTCACCGGGGGTGAGGACCATGCGCTGGCCGCGACGTTTCCGGCCGAGCTCGGGGCACCGGCCGGGTGGCGGCTGGTCGGCCGGGTCGATGCCGGGGCCGGCGTGACGGTCGGCGGGCAGCCGTACCGGGGCGCCGGTGGGTGGTCGCATTTCACCGCGGAGCCGCCCGTACCCTGACAGCCATGCCCGAAGCGCCCCTGCCCGCTCCGCGCCGGACCGCGCCGCCTCGCGTGCTGACCGTTGCCGGTTCGGACTCCGGCGGCGGCGCCGGCATCCAGGCGGACCTGAAGACCATGCTGGCCTTCGGCGTGCACGGGATGAGCGTGCTCACCGCGGTGACCGCGCAGAACTCGGTCGGAGTTCAGGGCTACTGGGAGCTGCCGGCCGAGGCGGTTCGGGCCCAATACGCGAGTGTGGTCGGCGACATCGGGGTCCAGGCGGTCAAGACCGGCATGCTGGCCTCGACCGTGCTGGTCAAGACGGTGGCCGAGCTGCTTGGCCCGGCGGTGCGGGCCGGCACGCCGGTCGTGGTCGACCCGGTCTGCGTGTCCAAGCACGGTGATCCGCTGCTCGAACCGGAGGCGCTGAGCAGGCTGGTGGAGCGGCTGCTGCCGCTGGCGACCGTGGTCACCCCGAACCTGTCCGAGGTCCGCGCGCTCACCGGTGTCGAGGTAGCCGGACCCGACGACCTGCCGAAGGCGGCTCGGGCGGTGTTCGCGCTCGGGCCGCGCTGGGTCCTGGTCAAGGGCGGGCACCTGGCCGGAGCCGCCACGGATCTGCTCTACGACGGCTCCGAGGAGCACCTGCTGACCGGCCCGCGCCACGACAGCCGGCATACCCACGGCACCGGCTGCACCCTGGCCAGCGCGATCGCGTCCGGCCTGGCCCGCGATCCGCAGGATGTGGTAGGCGCGGTCCGGGCCGCCAAGGACTATGTGACCGGCGCGGTCGCGGCCGGCTTCCCGCTCGGTGCCGGGATCGGCCCGGTCGACCACGGCTGGCGGTTCCGCTAGCCGCTCGGGCGCACGCCGGCGAGCACGCAAAAGGCCGGCTCGCCGCAGGTGGCGAACCGGCCCTAGGAAAAGATCAGAAACTACCGAGTGACCTTGCCGGCCTTTAGGCAGGAGGTGCACACGTTGAGCCGCTTCGGCGTGCGCCCGACCAGTACGCGCACGGACTGGATGTTGGGGTTCCAGCGGCGGGGGGTGCGGCGGTGCGAGTGCGAGATCCTGTTGCCGAAGCCCGGGCCCTTGCCGCAGACGTCGCAGTTGGCAGCCACGGGAGTCACTCCAAGCAGATGATTGGACACGATGAGATCGGCCCGGAGAGACCGGGCAACCGGTCGAGGGTATCCGACGCCGGCAGGGCCGCGCCAATCGAACCGGCCGAGTCGCCGCGACGCACCGGCCGAGTCGCCGCTGATCCGATCATTACCGGCGGCATGCGCAATGGATCACCCATTATGGGGCGAATTGTCTGCGCAGGTCGTCGGTAATGATCGGGTGGTCGGAGCACGCCGCCGGAGCGCGGTGGGCGGTTCGGGCTACGCTCGCTGACCGGAGTGAATTCGGGAGGTCGGGTGGCCGAGACGCTGGACGCGGGCGCGGTCCGGCACTGGTGCCGGGTCAGCCTGACCGCGCTCGGGCACGCCCGCGAGGAGATCGACGCGCTCAATGTCTATCCGGTCCCGGACGGCGACACGGGCACCAATCTCTACCTGACCATGGAAGCGGCCACCGACGCGGCCGAGGCGACCCCGGCCGACTACGAGCTGGCGTCGGCACTGCGGGCGGTGGTGGATGCCGCGATGCTCGGCGCCCGGGGCAACTCCGGGGTGATCCTCAGCCAGCTGTTTCGCGGGTTCGCGACTGGGTTGGGCGACTCCACCGAGCTGACCGGCCGCTCGCTGGCATCCGCGATGAGTGCTGCCGCCGATGCCGGCTATACCGCGGTCGCGGTGCCGGTCGAGGGCACGATTCTGACCGTGGCCCGGCAGGCGGCGCTGGCCGCCGACACCGCGGCCCAGTCAGTGCAGGGCACGGGTATGGCCGGCCTGGCCTTCGTGGCCCAAGCGGCGGCCCGGGGCGCGGCCGAAGCGCTGGCCCGGACCCCGGATCAGCT
This sequence comes from Sporichthyaceae bacterium, assembly GCA_022616375.1. Classification (GTDB taxonomy): domain Bacteria; phylum Actinomycetota; class Actinomycetes; order JAKEEW01; family JAKEEW01; genus JAKEEW01. The sequence continues at coordinate 2,970 of JAKEEW010000447.1, read as the reverse complement.
CGAGGTGCTGCGCCGGGCCGGCGTGGTGGACGCCGGCGGCCGCGGCTTGTGCCTGATCCTGGACTCGCTGGTGTACGCGATCACCGACACCACCCCGGTGTCCTATCCGGCGGTGCGGCTGCCCCGGCTGAACCCGATGCCGGCCCCGGCACCTGAGCTCGCCCCGACCGGCCCCGGCTACGAGGTCATGTTCCTGCTCGACGCGGTCGACACGGCGATCCCGGTCCTGGAGAAGCGGCTGTCCGCGCTGGGCGACTCACTGGTGGTGGCCGGCGGCGACCGGCTGTGGAACGTGCACGTGCACGTGGACGACCCGGGTGCGGCGATCGAGGCCGGCGTCGAGGCCGGCCGGCCGCACCGGATCCAGATCACCAACCTGCGCGAGGCGGTGGCCCGCCGGGCCGAGCCCGACGCCACGCACGCCGCGCACGCCACGCACGCCGGGCACGCCGCCGACGCCGCGCTCGCCACCTCGGCGCCGGTTCCGGCCGGCACCGCAGCACCGGCTCGGACCGTGGTCGCGGTGGCTGCCGGGCCGGGCATCGCAACCTTGTTCCGCGAGCACGGGGCCCGGGTGGTGGACGGCGGTCCGGGGCGGCGGCCGGCCACCGCGGACCTGCTCGCCGGGATCGCCGCGGCCGGCACCGACGAGGTGGTGCTGTTGCCCAACGACGGGGACGCCAGGGCGACCGCGGAGGCCGCCGCCGCCCGGGCCAGGGCGGGCGGTCGCCGGGTCACCGTGATCCCGACCCGGTCCTGCGTCCAGGGGCTGGCCGCGCTGGCGGTGCACGAACCGAGCCGCGGCTTCGACGAGGACGTGGTGGCGATGTCCACCGCGGCCAGCGGCACCGGCTACGGCGAGCTGACCGTGGCGATGCGGGAGGCGATCACCAGTGCCGGGGTGTGCCGGCCCGGTCAGGTGCTCGGGCTGGTCGAAGGCGAGGTCGTGGTGATCAGCGACGAGCTGCTCGAGGCCGGTTACCAGGTGCTGAGCCGGTTGTTGGCCAGGGGTGGTGAGCTGGTGACGCTGGTCACCGGCGGCCAGGCCCCGGCCGAGCTGGCCGGGCAGCTGCGACAGCGGCTGCGGGCCGAACGGCCGGACCTGGAGTTCGTGGTCTACGCCGGCGGCCAGGACCATTACCCGCTGCTGATCGGAGTGGAGTAGATCGGATGGCCACGCTCGCGGATCCGCTGCGCCGGCTGGTCGGTGACCGTACCGCCAAGGTGCTGGCCAACGGGCTCGGCCTGAACACCGTCGCTGACTTGCTCCGGCACTACCCGCGTCGCTATGTCGAGCGCGGCGAGCTGACCGACCTGAGCAAGTTGCGGCTGGACGAGCACGTCACAGTGCTGGCCCGGATCGCCGAGGTGAAGGCGCGGCGGATGAAGACCCGGCGCGGCACGATCCTCGAGGCCATCGTGACCGACGGGCATGGCTATCTGGCGCTCACGTTCTTCAACCAAGCCTGGCGGGAGCGTGATTTGCGGGTCGGCCGGATCGGCCTGTTCGCCGGCAAGGTAGGGATCCACGGGCGGCAGCGGCAACTGGCCCATCCCGACTACGAGCTGTTGCCCGATGCGGGCGATCCCGATGCCGCGATCGACGCAGTTGCGGCGTTCGCTAGCGCGATCATCCCGGTGTACCCGGCGACCGCCGCGCTTGCGTCCTGGCGGCTGGCCAAGTGCATCGACGTGGCATTGGACTCGCTGGATCCGGACGCAGTGCCCGATCCGCTTCCCGCCGACGTGCGTCACAGGCACGAGCTCGTCAGCCTGGTCGAGGCGTACCGGCAGGTTCACCGGCCGCAGGCGCGTGCCGACATCGCCGCGGCCAGGCAGCGGCTGAAGTGGGACGAGGCGTTCGTGCTCCAGGTCGAGCTGGCCCGGCGCCGGGCCGAGCTGGCCCGGTTGCCGGCCACCCCGCGGCCCGAGCGCAGCGGCGGGATCAGGGACGCGTTCGACGCCGACCTGCCCTACGTGCTGACCAACGGGCAGCGCGCGGTGTCGGCCGAGATCGAGGCCGATCTGGCCCGCGACCATCCGATGCACCGGCTGCTGCAGGGCGAGGTCGGGTCCGGCAAGACCCTGGTCGCGTTGCGGGCGATGCTCACCGTGGTTGACTCCGGTGGGCAGGCCGTGCTGCTGGCCCCGACCGAGGTGCTTGCGCAGCAGCACTACCGCTCGATCCGCGACCTGCTCGGCCCACTGGCCCAGGCCGGCCAGCTCGGTGGCGCCGACCAGGCGACCAGGATCGCGCTGCTGACCGGATCGCAGTCCACCGCGGCCCGCCGGCAGGCGCTGCTCGAGGTGACCAGCGGGGATGCCGGGATCGTGATCGGCACCCACGCCCTGCTCGAGGATCCGGTGCAGTTCTTCGACCTTGGCCTGGTGGTCGTGGACGAGCAGCACCGGTTCGGGGTGGAGCAGCGGGCCAAGCTGACCGGCAAGGCCGACAAGCCGCCGCACCTGCTGGTGATGACCGCGACTCCGATCCCGCGCACGGTGGCGATGACCGTGTTCGGCGATCTCGACGTGTCGACCCTGACCGAGCTGCCGGCCGGCCGAAGCGAGATCGCCACCCATGTGGTGCCGGCCGTGGAGAAGCCGGGCTACCTAGAGCGCACCTGGCAGCGGCTGCGCGAGGAGGTGGCTGCCGGGCATCAGGCATACGTGGTCTGCCCGCGGATCGGCGATGGCGCCGATCGGGAGGAAGGCGAGACCGATCCGGACCTGTTCGCCGGTACGGACGAGGAGCCGGTCGCGGCACAGCGCCAGTCGATCGCCGTGCTCGACATCGCGCCGGCGCTGACCGAGGGGCCGCTGCAGGGCCTGCGGGTGGAGGTGCTGCACGGCCGCCTGCCGGCCGATCCCAAGGATCGGGTCATGCGCCAGTTCAGCGCGGGGGAGATCGACGTGCTGGTGGCCACCACGGTGATCGAGGTCGGGGTAGATGTGCCGAACGCGAGCACG
>JAKEEW010000446.1 GCA_022616375.1 Sporichthyaceae bacterium | reverse complement strand
GTGACGCCACCCGACCACGCCATGGACGTGATTGATCAACTATTGGAGCAATGGGCTGCTGGGCAGCGCGGTCCCGACAACGCTGCTAGTTGACCAGCAGCAATTGTGACCAGGCCGTTGATGTCGTCTGGTGGGGTTCGGCGTAGGACCACAAGGCGAGCGCAATACCGGCGGCGCCGAGGAGAACACCCGGGATGTCCGCGAGGACTGGACCGCCGGGGCCGACGTCGTGCACGTGGCGGTATCCGAACGGGGCCGCGGCATCGAAGCCGTTGATGAGATTGCTTGCCAGCTGGTCGGTCAGCGTGCTGAGCGTGGCATCTGCTGACTCGATCGCGGTGCGCTGGACTACCAGCAGCACTCCTGCGGTGCCGTGGCACACGGTCGGGCCGAGCAACTGCCACGACGTTTCGTTCTGGGTGGCCATCGCCTGCAACGCGGCGACTCCGACGTCGACGACTGCGGGGTCACCGAGCGCATGACCGGCCAGGATCAGGGCTCGGGCGGTCCCGGCCACGCCGTAACACCAGGCGCTTCGGGTCGCTGCGCGGCCGGCGGCGGTGCCGTCGAGCCCGACGATGGCGGGCCAGCGGTGGTCGGGCAGCCGTTGGGCGATGAGCCAGTCTGCGATCACCCGCATGGCCTCGGCCTGGCCGGCGACTGTGATGCCGGCACGAGTGGCCAGTGCGAGAAGTGCCAAAGGTCCGCTGATGCCGTGGGCTAGCCCAGTGTCTAGGCCGCCAGCTGTGAAGCGGGGCGATCCGGGCGGAATCCACCATCCGGGAAGGTCACCCCAGACCTGTGTCTGGACTGGGCGAGCGAGCCGGACCAGCGCACCGAGCGCTGAATGGATCGCACCTACGAACTGTGTGCCGGCGGCTTCGGTGGCGGCGAGGAGCACCCGGACGGCGCCGGTAAGGCCGCAGGCGAAATCCCACACTCGGTCGTCGGCCGCAATAGCTCCGGTGTTCCACGCGTCGTTCTGATCGGCCGCGGTGCGCTCGGTGAGATCGGCGAGCCAGCGCAGGCCGGTGTCGGTGATCCGTAGGTAGCGACCGGTCGCGCGGTTGGCGAGGGCCGCGACGGCAATCATTGATCCGAATCCCTCGAGCACGGACGGGGATGCCGCTGCTGGGATGTGCGCCTGCGTCGCGCGCAGGTGCCGATCCGCCATCTCTAGGTGTCTGTTGTGGCGTCGTGGGATGGCGAGGTGTAGTAGCGCGACGCCGGGGAAGCCGGTCGCCAGCGACAGCGGATGCCAGGTCCCCGGCACACCAACAGCGGCGGCGCTACGTTCGGCGATCGGGCGCACGGTGTCGGGGTCGCCGAGCCGCTCGGCAACCACCGTTGCTATCTCGCGGGCCCGGTCACGCATTGGCCCGGACTTGCCCCGCGGCAATGCCTACTCGGGCTAGCTGGATCGCCTGCCGTTCGAGTTCGGGCGCGATGCCGAATAGCCGGTTGGCGTGCATGTGGATCAGGCTCTCGGCGATCCGCGCGGGACTGGACCAGCATTGACCGTCGGCATCCAGCCGGGCGACGAGCCGCCCCAGCGTGGTGGCCCGGCTGCGGCGGTCGGCCCAGGTGGTCGCGACCTGCGGTCCGAGCGCCTCGGCCAGCGATCCGCTGCGGATCAGGTCGGTCGTCTCGACCTGCCAAGCCGATGGTGGTGCGGTGTGCCGGTCAAGCCAGTCGCGTGCGGTCTCACCCGGATCGAATGCTTGAAGGATCTCCGACATGGCCACGGCCGCCACCGGCACGCCGGCCAGTCCAACCTGTTCGGCCGCAAGCGTGGCCAGCACAGCGGCGGAGTCGGCGCTGAAGTACCGCTCGACTGCTTCAAGCGCCTCGGGGCCGCCGTAGCGTTCGGCCTCCGGGGTGTAGGTGGCCAGCTCGATCCCGGTGGTGAGGCGGGCGGCGAGCAGGGACTCCGTCCAGGTGTTGAGATGCTGTAGGAGTTGCGTGACGCGAGATTGGCTGCTGTGGAATCGCAGGCGAAGGTGCGGCACTCCCGCCTCGTCGTGGTAGCGGACGAAGAACCACCGATCGACGGCCGAATCCTCCAGGTGCGGAAGCAGCTTGTCAGCTAGCTGCCGCAGCACCAGGTTCTGGCTGCGGACGGGCACCTGCAGATGGGCGGACAGCCACTGACTGCCGGGGAGGTGCTTGACGCCGAGGCTGGCCCGCGCCGGGGCGCGCCGCGCCAGCGGCGGGGCGGGGCGCCGGGTGTGGTCCACGGACAATATGGGCACCACGAGTTCGGCCACGTGTGGACCGCGCTCGCTCGCCAACCACCCGCTGGATGGCGCCAGGTCCTCCTGGACTCTCGTTATCTCGCGCAGTGCGCACTCGCGGCGAAGCAGCAGGCCGTGTACGGGCTGGTCGAGATCGAGTGGGAGCATCCTGTCCGCAATGCCGACCACGACCCGGCTGGGCAACTGATGGCGGTCACGCCAGCGCCGCAGGGCATCTAGCCATTCCTCCGCGGGACCGGAGGTTGCGGCGGATGTCAGCTGGACGGGCAGCGCCCACGACGCCGGGCAGAGAATCGTCCGGCCGGTGCGGACCCGAGGCAGTGCCGGCAGGTATTCCAGTGGCCCCCACGTCCAGGATTGCGGTCGGGCAGCGTCCTCGGCGCCAACATCGAGCAGGAACCTGGCGACTGGCGGAAGTAGCGCTCGGGTGAGCAGGCAGTGGGAGATCGGCACCACAGCGGTGCCGGTCGGCAGCCAGACGATGTAGAACTGCTCGTGGGTTGCGCCAACTGCGAGTGCGTCAAGACCGACCTCGCCGTCCGCGAGGGACGGCCGGTCGGTCGGGATGCGGTACCTGGTCCATGATGGGGCGGCGAG
>JAKEEW010000445.1 GCA_022616375.1 Sporichthyaceae bacterium | reverse complement strand
GGCCACGCTGTCTCGCCCACCCGACAGGCCGACCACGATCCGGTCGCCGGCGCGCATCACCTGGTCGGCCAGCACACTCTGCACAAACGTCTCCTCGACATAGCGGACGAAGCCGTCCGCGTCGAGCTGCTCGCAGCGGCGCTCCAGCGCCCCGTTGGTGTCGAACAGGACGGTCTTGGTGTAAACGGGGGCGCTCACCCCGTACACCACCTGCTTGGGCCTTCGCAGCACATCGAGGTCGTAGTGGCGCACCTGGCGCACCTCGATGAGGTCGTCGGCTTCGACCAGGGTGGTCTCCTCGGCCACCGGCTCCCCGTTGCGCCAGCTCAGCACCGCGTTGACCGGGATGCCGTGCCGGCGCAGCACATCGACCAACGGCTGGCCAGGGGTCACCGCCAGCTCCTCGGTGGTGCCGAGCTTCGTCCGGAAGAACACCGCCGCCACGTCGACCCCACCTTCGTCTGTGCCGTTGTCCTAAAGTGTCGAGTCAGTGATCCTGGAGTGTCAATAGATCCCAGAGTATCGATGATCCGCCGAGTGAGTAATGATCGGCAGAGGTTGAGGTGCCCATATATGTCGACACATCTGAAGCCCGGAGATCATCGCACGCTCATCGTCGATACCTACCACGATCCGCGGGCACTGCCCGCATTGGGGTGGGATGAGATGGTACGCGCGGAGGGTGCCCCCGTGTTCTATCGGTCGGACTACCTGACCGCCTACCACGACTCCCCCCTGGCGCTGGTCGACCGGTTCGGATATATGGTGATCCGTGACGGTTCTTCGCCGGAGTCACCGCCGGTGGCTCTGCTCCCGGTGGCGCTGCATCGCCGACCCGACCCGCTGGGCCTGCTGCGCCTGGCCCACCCCGGCATCGAGGCCGAGCCGGCGCTGCTCAGCCACGTCTGGCACTGCTATGACACCCGGATCGTCGGTGCGGTGCGGCGCCCCGAGGTGGTGCGGGCCGCCCTCGACACGCTGCGGTCGCTGGCGGCATCCTGGGGGGCGCGATGGTACGGGATGGTCGGCGTGGCCCGGGGCGGCGCCACCGCCGAGGCGCTCGCCACCGCCGGACTGACCGGCACTCACCTGGTTGACCGGTTCACCGCCGACCTGACCGGGGTGGCCGACCTGGAGTCCTATCTGGGGCGGCTGCGCCGACCTGGCCGGGCAAACCTGCGTCGCAACGCCCGCCGGGCCGCCGAGACCGGCTTCACCATCGCCGTGGTGACCCCCGCGGCGGCCGACCTCACCGAGATCGCCGAGCTCTGCGCCCG